>JAEZFY010000071.1 GCA_023417265.1 Actinomycetes bacterium
GGGTCGTCCTGGGCGGTCACCGATGCGAGCACGGTCGGCTACCGGATCAACGAGGTCCTGTTCGGGGTCGACACCGTCGCCGTCGGCCGCACCAACGCGGTCACCGGGTCGCTGACGCTGACCGGAACCACCGTCACCGCAGCCGAGTTCACGATCGACATGGCCACCGTCGAGAGCGACGACGGGCGCCGCGACAACCAGTACCGGCAGCTCTTGTCGGTCGACGAGTTCCCGACCGCGACGTTCACGCTCACCGAGCCGATCGAGGTCGCCACCGCCCCGACCGAGGGCGCCACCGTCGACGTCACGGCGGCCGGCGACCTGACGCTGCGCGGCGTCACCCAGCCGGTGACGTTCGACCTCACCGGACGTGTCGAGAATGGCCAGATCGGCGTGCTCGGCAGCATCCCCATCGTGTTCGCCGACTACGGCATCGCCAACCCGTCCCGGGCGGGCATCACCACCGAGGACAACGGGCTGCTCGAGTTCGTGCTCGTGTTCGCCCCGGCCTGACGCCGACGGCACCGTGACACCCCCTCCGTAAGGTGGGCGGTGGCCGGCTCCCCCCACATCCCGTGCCCGCCGTGCGGGCCCGTCGAGGGAGTTCTCCCGTGCCACCGATTCGCCACGACCTACCCCGCGCCGGCGTCGACCCGATCGACGGGGCCGGCCCCGCGCTGCGCATGCTCCACGTCCTGATCGACGAACCGCGCCGATTCCAGACCCTCGCGCTGCTCCTCGACGTGGCCCGCCGCGGCCTGGGCGTGCTCGTCGTCGACGGCACGCACCGGCCCGACAGCGTGCTCGACGTCGCCCGCGTGCTCGCCGAGGCAGCCCCGCAGCACCCGCGGCTACGCGCCGTGGCGCTCGCCTCCGTGCGCCCCGGGCCGCAGCCCGCCGACATGATCCTCGATGACGTCGACCGGTGGGCCGACCTCGACGACATCCTCACCGAGGCGTCGGTCGAGCTGGTCGAGTGGTTCGTCGTCGGCGATCCGGCGGTGTCATGCCCCCGCGACCTGCTCGGCGCGCCGGCGCGCTGGTGACAACCGCAGCCCGGCCCGCTTCAAGCGGCGCACCAGCTCCCGGCTCTCCACCACCACCGCCCCGGCGGCGATCACCTCGTCGCGCCACTCCTCGGGCACGTCGTAGTGATCGCCCTGGAACGCCCGGCGGGGAACACCGAGCCGGGCGACGAACTCGTGCAACTCGTCGTACGACTCGTCGCTGACGAGGTGGCACCAGCGCCGCCCGTCGTGCCACCAGCGGGCCTCGTCGATCAGGATCACCGCGCCAGCTTGGCACGGCAGGCGTGCGAGCATGCCGAGCGTGAACGAGCTCGAACTCCACGTCGCGTGGCAGCGCTTCGTCGCCGCCGAACGGGCGTGGTTCGACGCCGTGCTCGAGCGCCACCGCGAGCCGCACCGCCGCTACCACAGTGTCCGCCACCTGCGCTGGGTGGTGCGCCACGCCGTTGCCCTCACCGATGCGTACGCCACGCGGATCGGCGACGCCGGGGCGGTCGTCGCCGCGGCGTTCTTCCACGACGTCGTCTACGACCCGACGGCGCACACCAACGAGGCCGCCAGCGCGGGCCTGGCCGAGCGCGCCCTCGGTGAGCTCGGCTGGCCGGTGCCGCGCGCCAGCCGCGTGGCCACACTGGTGCGGGCGACCGCCGAGCATGCCGCGCGCGCCGGCCCAGACGACGAGCTCGACACGGCGGTGCTGCTGGCTGCCGACCTCGCCGTGCTGGCCGCCGATCCGGCGAGCTATCAGGAATACGTCATCGGGGTTCGCGCCGAGTACTCCCACGTCGACGACGCCGCTTGGCGCGCGGGGCGCACCCGCGTGCTGCGCAGCTTTGTCGACCGAGTGGCGATCTACGACCCGGTGCTCGGCCTGACGGACTGGGAGCGGCGGGCGCGCGCCAACCTCGCCGCCGAGCTTGCGACGCTGACCGGGGTCAGCGGCGGATGATGCGGCGGCGCGCCCGGACCCGAAGAGGAATCGGCTTGGGCTGCTGGGTGGGTGTGGCGATCCGCACCGCGCCGATGGCGACGAGCGCCGCCACCACCGTGCCTGTGATCGCCTCGTCGAGCCACTCGACCATCCGGGCAGTCTACGCACACCCTCGCCGCGAGCGGGCCGATTTGGTCGCCTAGCGTCGGAGCCATGTCGGACGACTCCCTCACCGCCGAGACCGTCGAGCTGCTGCAGGCGCTGATCCGCAATGCCTGCGTCAACGACGGTTCGCCCGAGTCGGGGGACGAGTCGCGTAGTGCCGACACCTTGGCGACGTTCCTCGAGGGCGCCGGGCTCGACGTCGAACGGTTCGCCGCGCGGCCCGGCCGCGGCTCGGTCGTCGCCCGCATCGAGGGTTCCGATCCGACCGCTCCGACGCTGTGCCTGATGGGCCACACCGACGTGGTGCCGGTGAGCCCGGAGGGCTGGCGGCACGATCCGTTCGGCGGCGAACTGTTGCGCACCGACGACGGCGTCGACGAGGTGTGGGGACGCGGCGCGATCGACATGCTCAACCTCACGGCCTCGATGGCGGTCGCCTTCCGCAACCTCGCCCGCACCGGCTTCCGGCCGCGCGGCACGCTGATCTACTTCGGTGTCGCCGACGAAGAGGCCGGCGGGCGGTGGGGCGCCGAGTGGATGATGGAGCACCACGCCGACGCGATCGACGCCGACTACGTGCTCACCGAGCTCGGCGGGTGGTCCACCGTCGACGCCCACGGCACGCGCCACGTCACGGTCAACGTCGGCGAGAAGGGGCTCGCCTGGCGGCGCCTCCGTGTGAGCGGCACGCCGGGCCACGGTTCAGCGCCGTTCGGCAGCGACAACGCGCTGGTGACGGCCGCCGAGATCGTCAACCGGCTCGCGGCCTACCGCCCGGCCGCCCGGATCTCGGACGTGTGGAACGCCCAAGTGGCAACGCTCCCGCTGCCCGCCGACGTCGCCGCCGCGCTTCGCGATCCGGCCCGGATCGACGACGTGCTGCCGACGCTCCCGGTCGCCTTCGCGCGCGGCTGCCACGCCCAGACGCACACCACGATCTCACCGAACGTCGCCGCCACGAACCCCGACTCACACCCGAAGACGAACGTGATCCCCGACGTGGTCGACATCGACGTCGACATCCGTACCGTGCCGGGCGACGGGCGCGCCGAGGTCGACGCGATGCTCGCCGACGCGCTCGGCGAGCTCGCCGGGGCGGTCGAGGTCAGCGAGCTGCAGCACTCCGACGCCACGATCAGCCCGACCGGCAACCCGCTGTGGGACGTGCTGGCCCGCCACACGCAAGCCGCCTACCCGGGCGCCCGCCTCGTGCCTGGCCTGGTCACGGGTGGCACCGACGCCCGCTTCTACCGCACCCGCGGGCGCGTCGCCTACGGAGCCGGGCTGTTCTCGCCGGGGATGGACCTGGCGACGTTCGGGTCGCGCTTCCACGGCCACGACGAACGGATCGACGTCCCCAGCCTCGCCCTGGCCACCGAGTTCTGGGGAGCCGTCGCCGGCGACCTGATCGGCTGAGCGTCAGGAGGAGAGTTCGCGGCGGGCGGTGGCGAGCTGTTCGGCAAGCACGCGTTCGCGTTCGGTGTCGAGCGGGCCGGGGCGGGCATGCAGCATCGACAGCCGGGCGAGCGCCGCGCGCAGCGCGTCGAACCGGCGCCGTTGGCGCCGCCGTAGCTGGCGGCGGGCGGTCAGCATGCGCCGCCAGTCGACGAACCACGCCCGTTCCGCAGCGCTCAGGCCGTAGCGGTCGGCGAGCACCGGCCAGTGGTCGACGAACCGGCGCTGTTCGGCCCGGCGCATCCGGACGAGTGCGATGACGACGCCGAGGAACAGCAGCACGAACAGCGGCGCGACGACGCCCAGCACGAGCACGCCCGAGCCGCCTTCGCCCGTCTCCGGGTCGGGCGCGGCGAGCGCGAGCGAACCGTTCCACGCCGCGTGCAGCCCGACCGAGAGCACGTAACCCCACAGCGCGGCGGGCCACGGACGGCGTCCGCGGGCGACCGCCCGCCCGATCGCCAGGCCCACCCAGAACGTGAACAGCGGGTGCGCGAACGGGGTGAGGATCGCCCGCAGCACGAACACGGTGCCGAACAGCTCGCCCGCGTCGGCGAAGTACAGCACGTCTTCCACCGAGGCGAACCCGAGCGCCACCCAACCGGCGAACACGATCCCGTCGGTGACGCCGTCGACCTCGCCACGACGCACCGCCCACAGCACGCCGAACGCCTTGAACGCCTCCTCGACGATCGGCGCCGACACCACCGCCGCAGCAGTCGGGCCGGCGAGCGCGGCGACCGTGTCGTTGGCGATCGCCGAAGCGAGCACGGCGACGAAGCCGCCCCACAGCACGGCGTGGACGCGCGAGCTGGTCGGCTCGGGCTCGACCCGGTCGAGCCAGGCCAACGTCGGCCACACGATCAGCAACGGCACGAGCGCGGCCAGCGCCGGGAGTGGCGCAGTTGCGGTGAGCACCGCCAACAACAGGATCACGAGCGGTGCCGCGACGAGCACCGGCACGCTCAGCCAGCGCGGCAGGCGCGGCTTGCGCACGGTGGGGCCGGCCGCCGGCGCCGACACGAACGGTGTCCACGCATGACCGTCCCACCAG
>JAEZFY010000095.1 GCA_023417265.1 Actinomycetes bacterium
GGTCATGCCGTTGCCGTTGTATTGCAGCAGGTCGAGCAGCGTGAACACGGCGGCGACGGCCCACAGCGGCACGACGTCGAACCAGCGCGCGTCGGGATACGTGGCGGCAAGCACCCAGATGCCGCACGTGAACAGCATGCTCAGCCCGTAATGCCCGTTGGTGGTGTCGATCTCGTTACTGACGACACCGAGCACGGTGATGACCACCGACGGCACGAGCGTGATCGACAGCACCCAGGCGAGGAACTTGTCGCGGCCGAAGAGACCTTCGAGCTGCTGCCCGAAAACCCAGAAGAAGACGATGCCAAGGACACCCCACGCGTCTGGCTGGGTGGCGACCGGCCAGCTCACGAGGCGCCAGACGTCGAGTTCCTCGCGCACCCAGATCGACTGGAACGGGAGCCGCCACCAATCGTCGGCGCCCATCAGTCCGTACACGAACATCGACACGACGGCCAGGCCGCACAAGATGTCGGTGGTGGTGAGGTCGAACCGCCCCGCCCGGAACCATCCATCGTTCGGCCGGCGCCGGAACATCGCGGAGAAGTATTCGGCCATCGCCGCCTCAAGATACTGATGCCGGGTGGGATCGGGATGCGCGCCCAGCGACGGTGCTGTCGGCAGGCGTCACCCGCGGGCGTCCGGTTGCTGACCGGATTCACTCCTAGCCTGACCGGAATGGTGCAACGTCCCCCCGCTGGCACGATTCCGGAGGAGCCCGGGTCTTACCAGTTCAAGGACGCCCACGGTCGGGTGATCTATGTGGGCAAGGCGTCCAACCTGCGCCAGCGCCTCTCGAACTACTTCCAGGCACCGCGCAACCTGCACGTGCGCACCCGTCAGATGGTGGAGACCGCAGCCACCGTCGAGTGGACGATCGTGCGCAACGAAGTCGAAGCGCTGATGCTGGAGTACCACCTGATCCAGCTCCACAAGCCGCGCTTCAACGTGCGCCTGCGTGACGACAAGTCGTACCCGTTCCTCGCCGTGACGGTCGACGAGCAGTGGCCACGCGCACTCGTGATGCGTGGCCGCAAGCGCAAGGGGACGCGCTACTTCGGCCCGTATGCCCACGCCTACGCGATCCGGGAGACGCTCGACCTGTTGCTGCGCAGCTTCCCGATCCGCACGTGCAGCGCGTCGAAGTTCAACCAGCACGAACGGCTCGGCCGTCCGTGCTTGCTCTACCACATCGAGAAATGCAGTGGTCCCTGCGTCGGCGAGATCGAAGAGCAGCCCTACCGCGAGCTCGTACGCGAGCTGTGCGACTTCCTCGACGGCGACACCGACGAGATCGTCAACCGGCTCGAGGCGGCCATGCGCGGTGCCGCCAGCAACCTCGAGTTCGAGCACGCCGCCCGCTTGCGCGACCGCTTGACCGCGGTCCAGAAGGCGATTGCCAAGCAGCAGATGGTGGCCGACCGCAGCGAGGACGTCGACGTGATCGGCATCGCTGACGACGAGCTCGAAGCGTCGGTGCAACTGTTCTTCGTGCGCAAAGGCCGCGTCGTCGGCCGCAAGGGGTTCGTGCTCGACAAGGTCGAGGAGCTGACCCCCGGCAAGCTGATCGACCGGATTCTCGAAGCGCTGTACGGCGACGAGCCGCCGACGGGCGTGCCCAAGCAAGTGCTCGTGCCGTACGACGCCGACGACCTCGCCACCTACGAGGAGTGGCTCACCCACCTGCGCGGCTCACGAGTGCAGATCCGGGTGCCACAACGCGGCGACAAGCGGGCGCTGCTCGAGACCGTGACCCGCAACGCCGGCGAACAGTTCACCCGGCACCGCATGCGGCGGGCCTCGGATCATTCGTCGCGCTCCAAGGCGCTGCTCGAACTGCAGGACGCGCTCGACCTTCCCGAGGCCCCGTTGCGGATCGAGTGCTACGACATGGCCCATCTGCAGGGCACCGATTACGTCGGTTCGATGGTCGTGATGGAGGACGGGCTACCGAACAAGCGCGAGTACCGGCGCTTCAAGGTTCACGTCCCCCAGAACGACGACTACGCGGCGATGGAGGAGGTGCTCACCCGGCGCCTGCAGGCGTACGTCGAGGAGCGCGATCGCCCGATCAACGAGCGCGCTGAGCGCAGCGACGGAGGCAGGGCCCGGCCTGGCATGTTCGCCTACCCGCCGCAGCTGTTGGTGGTCGACGGCGGCAAGGGCCAGCTCGGTGTGGCCGAGCGGGTGGTCGCCCGGCTCGGGCTCACCGACGAGATCCCGGTGGCCGCCCTCGCCAAGCGCTTCGAGGAGGTGTACGTGCCCGGCCGCAGCGAACCGGTCGAGATCCAGCGCGGCAGCGAGGGGCTGTTCATGCTCCAGCGCCTGCGCGACGAGGCGCACCGGTTCGCCAACACGTTCCACGCCGAGCGCCGCTCCAAGCGCATGACGGCGAGTTCGCTCGACGGCATTCCTGGGCTGGGTGAGTCGCGCAAACTGAAGCTGGTGAAGGCGATGGGTGGCGTGAACGCTGTCAAGCGTGCCTCTCTCGCCGAACTCCAAGCGTTGAGCTTCCTGCCCGACGCCGTCGCCACCGCCATCTACGCCAAGTTCCACCCCACCCCCGACTGACCGCCCCCCGTCGGCGTCCGCGTCGACTCCCCGCCAGTGCCAGCGCGACGCCGCGTCGGGCACCGACGAGAGTGCCTGGCACCGCCCGTCAGAGCGCGTGTCGATGTCGCCGACCCGGTGCCCGGCACGGCCAGCACGCTGGTGGTTTGGTCGTCCCAGGCACCGTCTCCCGCGAGCGACGCGAGGTCCGCGACGGGCGGTGCCAGGCACTCGGGGCTCGGGGTCAGAGCTGGCTGAGCGCCTCAGCGTGGAGCGTGTCGAGTTGCTCGAGACGGGCCGCGTGGGTGTCGCCGAGGTTCCACGTCGGCACGATGAACTCGTCGATGCCGAGCTCGGCGAGCTGGCCGAGCTGGTCGACCACCTGTGCCGCGGACCCGGCGAGTACGGGCCGTCCGGGCGGGCTCGGCGTGGCGCCGAGGTCGATCATCGCGTTCACGGACGTGTGCAGGGATTCGGGATCGCGACCCACCTGCTCGCAGGCGGTGACGAGCCGAGCGTGTCGTTCGGCAGCCATCTCCGGGTCGCCCCACGTGTTCCACTCGTCGGCCCAGCGGGCGGTCGCGCGCAGCATGCGGGGGCTGCCGGTGCCGACCAGGATCGGGAGCGGTGACTGCACCGGCTTGGGGTCGCACGGCGCGTCGCTGATGTCGTAGATCTGCCCGTGGAACGTGGTGCGGTCGTCGGCGAGCAGGCCGCGAATGATCTGGATCGCCTCCTCGAAGCGGCTCACCCGGGGGCCGGGCGGCTCGAGCTCGATGCCGTAGGCGGCGTGCTCGTTGATCTGCCATCCGGCCCCGATGCCGAGCACCATCCGCCCGTTCGAGAGCTGGTCGATCGTCGCCGCCCGGTTGGCGAGCACGGCCGGGTGGTGCACCGAGGTCGGTGACACGAGCGTGCCGACCCGCACCCTGGTGGTCACCGCGGCGATCGCCGGGAGCAGGCCCCAGCACTCGTACACGTCGCCGGGGGCGAACGACTCGTCGCCGGTGTTGGGCATGTAGTGGTCGGCGTACCAGATGCCGTGCCACGGCCCAGCGTCGGCGTAGCGGGCGAGCTCGAGCACGTCGGCGGGCGTGTCGGACATGTCGGGCCACACGGAGAACTTCACGCGGCATGCTTACCAGAGCGGTCCGAGCGCCCGCCGGGCGGCGCCCGATCCGGGCGTAGCCTCGTCGCCGATGGAGCCTGCCCGCGACCCGTCCCGCGACCTGTGGGAGACCCACGCCGAGTGGTGGATCGACGGCTTCACCGACGGCGTCGATCCCGAGTACACCGAGCAGATCCTGCCGATCGCGGCGAGCGAACTCGACGGCTTCGCTTCGGTGCTCGACGTCGGATGCGGCGACGGCCAGATCGCCCGGCTGCTCGCTGCGGCCGACCCGGACGTGCGCGTGGTCGCCATCGACCCGACCTGGAACCAGATCCGGGTCGCCACCGAACGCGGTGGTGGGGCCGACTTCGCCCGGGCGGCCGCCGACGGGTTGCCGTTCGCCGATGCCAGCTTCGACGCCGCCGTGGCGTGCCTCGTGTTCGAGCACATCGACGCCGTCGATGCGGCGATCGCCGAGGTGGCGCGGGTGGTCCGACCCGGCGGCCGGTTCGCGTTCTTCCTCAACCACCCCTTGTTGCAGACACCCGGTTCGGGCTGGATCGACGACCACATGGTCGACCCACCCGAGCAGTACTGGCGGATCGGCCCGTACCTCGTGGAGACCGAGACGGTCGAGCAGGTGGAGCTCGGCGTCTACATCCGGTTCGTGCACCGGCCGCTGTCGCGTTACCTGAACGCGCTGTTCGACCACGGGTTCGCGCTCGAGCGCATGCTCGAACCGGCACCCCCGCCGGGCTTCCTCGAGCGAGCACCCGAGTACGCCGAGGCGGCCACCATCCCGCGCCTCCTGTACCTCCGTCTCACCCGCCAGGGAGCGTGAGCGACCCCAGCGGATTGGTGGGGTGGGCACTCGGGGGCTCCGGCGGATACGCATCCCTGGTGGGTGGGGGAGGGGCTCGTAGGCTGGAGGCGTGGCCGAGGTCGTGCTGATCACGGGGATGTCGGGGGCGGGGCGTTCCGGCGCGGCCGCGGTGCTCGAAGACCTCGAGTACTACGTCGTCGACAACCTCCCGTCGTCGCTCGTGCCCACCATCGTCGACCTCGCCAGCCAGCCCGGCGGGGGTATCGACCGCTTGGCGCTGGTGTCGGGTCGCAACCCCACCGACCTGATCGGCGAGGTCGCCCGGTTGCGTGCCGACGGCCACCGCGTGCGGATCTTGTTCCTCGACGCCGACACGCCCACGCTCGTTCAGCGTTACGACGCGACCCGTCGCCGGCACCCGCGCGCCGAGGAGGCCGGGGGAGTGCTCGAGGCGATCGAGTACGAGCGCGGGCTGTTCGCCCCGCTCAAGCAGCAAGCCGATCTCGTGATCGACACGAGCGACCTCAACGTGCACCAACTCAAGCACCGTCTGGTCGGAGCGTTCGCCCGTCACGACGACGAGCACATGCACGTCACGGTCGAGAGCTTCGGGTTCAAGCACGGGCTCCCGCTCGACGCCGACGTCGTGATGGATGTGCGTTTCCTCCCCAACCCGCACTGGGAGGACGCGCTGCGCCCGCTCACCGGGCTCGACCAGGCCGTGCGCGACTACGTGCTCGACCGGCCGGTCACACAACAGTTCCTCGGCCAGTTCGAGGAGATGATCGCGGGCCTCCTGCCCGCCTATCAGGGCGAGGGCCGCAGCTATCTCACGATCGCGATCGGCTGCACCGGTGGCCGGCACCGCTCGGTTGCCTGCGCCGAGGACCTCGCCCGGCGGCTCAACGCCCGCGGGGTCACCGCCACGACCTCGCACCGCGACACCCACCTCTGACGGCGGCGTCCGGTGGCGCGTCCGTCACCCGGGCAGCGGCACGCGTCGGTCGGTGGGAAGCGGCGCGGCTCGCTAGTGTCGACTCGGATCGCAGACAGGAAAGGACCACCACAATGACCGTGCGTGTAGGCATCAACGGGTTCGGCCGGATCGGACGCAACTTCTTCCGCGTCGCCAAGCAGCGCGGCGCCGACATCGACTTCGTTGCCGTGAACGACCTCGGGTCGCTCGACACGATGGCGCACCTCCTCAAGTACGACTCGGTGCTCGGCACCTTGCCGAACAACATCAAGGCCACCAAGGGTGGGATCAGCGTCGACGGTGACGAGCTGCAGGTGCTGTCCGAGCGCGATCCCGCCAAGCTCCCGTGGGGCGACCTCGGTGTCGACGTCGTCATCGAGAGCACCGGCTTCTTCACCAAGCGCGACGCCGCCGCCGCGCACCTCGCCGGCGGGGCCCGGATGGTGATCGTGTCGGCGCCGTGTGACGCGGCCGACGCCACGTTCGTCTACGGCGTGAACCACAAGGAGTTCAACGCCAAGACCCATCAGGTGATCTCGAACGCCAGCTGCACCACCAACTGCTTCGTGCCCGTCGTGAAGGTGCTCGACGACAACTTCGGTGTCGAGCAGGGCCTCATGCAGACCGTGCACGCCTACACCGGCGACCAGCAACTCGTCGACGGCCCGCACAAGGACCTCCGCCGCGCCCGCGGGGCGGCGATCAACATCGTGCCCACGTCCACCGGCGCGGCCCGGGCGACGAGCCTCGTGCTCGAGTCGATGAAGGGCAAGCTCGACGGCACGTCGCTGCGCGTCCCGGTGCCCACCGGCAGCATCGTCGACTTCACCGCCAACCTGAAGACCGAGGCCTCGGTCGAGCAGATCAACGCGGCATTCAAGAAGGCCGCCGCGAGCGGCCCGTTGAAGGGTGTGCTGCGCTACACGGAAGACCCGATCGTGTCGAGCGACATCCAGGGCGACCCGCACAGCGCGATCTTCGATGCCGGCCTCACCGCCAGCATGGGCAAGATGGTCAAGGTGTTGGCGTGGTACGACAACGAGTGGGGCTACAGCAACCGGCTGCTCGACACCACGCTGTACGTCGGCTCGAAGCTGCCCAAGAAGAAGTAGGCCATGCCCGCAGCAGGAGTGGCCGGCATCCCAACCCTCGACGACCTGGGGGACGTGGGCGGCAAGCGTGTGCTCGTGCGCACCGACTTCAACGTTCCGCTCGACGGCGCGACCATCACCGACGACTTCCGTATCCGCGCCGCGCTGCCCACGATCGAGTGGCTCACGTCGCGCGGCGCGCAGGTCGTCACGGCCAGCCATCTCGGTCGGCCGAAGGGTGAGCCGAACCCGAAGTACTCGATGGACCCGGTGCGCGCTCGCCTCGCCGAGCTCGCACCGGGGGTCGAGCTGCTCGAGAACCTGCGCTACGACGCCGGCGAGGAGGCCAACTCGCCGGAGTTCACGGCCAAGCTGATCGAGGGCATCGACCTCTACGTCAACGATGCGTTCGGGGCGTCGCACCGGGCACACGCGTCGATCGTCGGCCCGCCACAGTCGTTGCCGTCGGCGATGGGGCTGCTCCTGCAGAAGGAGGTCGAGATCCTGCTCGGCCTGCGCGAGCACCCGAAGCGGCCGTTCGTGGCCGTGCTCGGAGGCGCCAAGATCTCCGACAAGCTCGGCGTGGTCGAGGCGCTGCTCGAGGTCGTCGACTCGCTCGTGATCGGCGGGGCGATGGCGTTCACGTTCTTCGCTGCGCAGGGCAAGTCGATCGGCGACTCGCTGTTCGAACCCGACTTCGTCGACACCGCCAAGCGCCTGCTCGAGTCGGCCGGCGACAAGATCCACCTGCCCGACGACCTCGTCGGCGTCGACGCCTCCGGCAACTTCGCCACGTGGGGCTCGCGCGTTCCGGACGGAGGCAAGGGCTTCGACATCGGTCCCGGTTCGGCGGCGGCGTTCAGCGACATCGTCACCGAGGCGCGCACGGTGTTCTGGAACGGGCCGATGGGCATGTTCGAGGATCCGCGCTTCGCGGCCGGCACGCGCACGCTGGCGCAGGCGATGGCCGATACGAAGGCGTTCACGGTGGTCGGCGGTGGCGACTCGGCGGCGGCGCTGGCCGAGTTCGGACTCGACGACGACGTCGACCACGTGTCCACCGGCGGCGGCGCCAGCCTCGAACTGCTCGAGCTCGGCGACCTGCCCGGCCTCGCCGCCCTGCGCAGCGCCCCCAATGCGCCGTCTCAGTCGGGGTCGGACCCCAAATGAGTCAGCACCGCAAGCCGTTGATCTCGGGCAACTGGAAGATGAACCTCAACCACTTCGAGGCCATCCAGACCGTCCAGAAGCTCCACTACTCGCTCGACAAGGACGTCTACGAGAAGGTGTCCGTGTCGGTGCACCCGCCGTTCACCGACATCCGCTCGGTGCAGACCGTGATCGAGGCCGACCAACTCCAGTTGTTGCTCGGCGCGCAGCACTGCCACTTCGAGGAGAAGGGCGCGTTCACGGGCGAGATCAGCCCGGCGTTCCTTGCCAAGCTCGACGTCAAGCTCGTCGTGTGCGGCCACAGCGAACGCCGCGAGTTGTTCGGCGAGACCGACGAGATCGTCAACAAGAAGGTCAAGGCGATCCTCAAGCACGCGATGACGCCGATCATGTGTTGCGGCGAGACACTCGACGAGCGCGAGGCGGGGGAGACCGAGGCCAAGGTGCTCGGCCAGGTGGTGGCGGGCCTGTCGGGCCTCAGCCCCGAACAGGTCGGTGGCCTCGTGATCGCCTACGAGCCGATCTGGGCGATCGGCACCGGGCGCACGGCCACCGCCGACGACGCCCAAGCGGTGTGTCACGCGATCCGCAACACGGTCGCCGCGCAGTTCGGGGCGGACGCTGCCGCAACCGTGCGCATCCAGTACGGGGGGTCGGTCAAGGCCGGCACCACCGAGGAACTGATGGGCCAGCCCGACGTCGACGGCGCGCTCGTGGGTGGGGCCTCGCTCGACCCCGACGAGTTCTCGCGCATCGTCACGTTCGCTGCCGCCAGCAGCTGACGCGACCCGCCCGCCGTTCGGCGGCGGAACGGACGCACCGGCAATTCACACCGGTTCATCGACGGCGTTCCAGCGGAGTGCTAGTTTCGCCCGATCCCGATCGATCGGGGAGGACGAATCGGGCCGTACCTCCGTACCACGCACATCTGGCGGCAGCGTGACCGCCGCCGCATGGCGTGGGGCGGGTAGCACACAACTCCCCTCCACAAATCCCTTTGAGGAGGAAACTACGTGAAGACCCGCAGAAGCGCCAAGCTTCTCGCCGCCGTCACGGCAGCCTCGTTGTTCGTCGCCGCGTGCGGTGGCGACGACGACGACAGCTCTGACACGCCTGAGGCCACCACGGCTCCGGGCACCGATGCGCCGGATGCTCCGGCCACCACGGCTGGCGAGGAAGCACCCGCAACGACGGCTGGCGAGGAAGCACCGGAGACGACGGCCGCCGGAGACGATGCGCCGGAGACCACCGCTGGCGGCGACGAGCCGTCCGGCGACGCGGCGATGGTGATGACCGTCAACCTCAACCCCGATGCGATGTGGGAGGACGGCACGCCGATCACGGTGGCCGACCTCGAGTGCACGTACCTCGCCAACCTCAACACCCCCGGTTCGCTGCAGGTGTCGGGCTACGACCAGATCATCTCGGTCGAGGCCGGCGACTCCGACAAGCAGGCCGTGATCACGTTCAGCTCGGTCTACGCGCCGTTCCGCGGCTTGTTCAACCCGATCCTCAAGGCCGACATGCACGAGGACTGCAACGACGTGTCGCTCGACTTCGAGGGTGTCACCCCGGCCTCCGGCCGGGCGGTCAAGTTCGAGGAGTGGTCCGAGACCCAGTCGGTGCTCGTCCCCAACGAGAACTACTGGGGCGACCCGGCCGCTGCCGATCGGATCGTCATGGTGCCGCTCGAGGACCAGGACACCGAGAAGGCCGCGCTCGACGCCGGCGACGTCGACCTGATCTCGCCGCAGTTCGACCCGAGCTTCCAGGCGTTGACCGACGGGAACCCGAACGTGTCGCTCGACATCGGTTCGGGTGGCGACTACGAGGGCTTCTACTTCCAGATGTCCGACGACCCGGCGCTGGCCGGTCCGTTCTCGGATCCGGTCTATCGCGAGGCGTTCTACAAGTCGATCGACCGGGCTGCCCTGTTCGAGCAGATCTACCGCCCGATCGGTGGCGACACGGCCGTGCCGCTCACCTGCGGCCCGATCGTGCCCGGCCCGTACTGCGACCCGGACACCGCTCCGTTCCAGGACATGTACGACCCCGAGGGTGCCGCCGCGCTGCTCGAGGAGAACGGCTGGACGATGGGCGCCGACGGCTTCTGGGCCAGCCCCGACGGTGAGGTCCCGGAGGTCCGCTGGATCATCAACACCGGCAACACCCGTCGTGAGAACACGCAGGCGTACCTGATCCCGCTGCTCGCCGAAGCCGGCTTCAACGTGGTCCCCGACAACTGCGACGCCGACTGCTACTTCCAGCAGCGGCTCCCTGCGATGGACTTCGACATGGCGATGTACATCTCCACCGCCCCGCCGGACCCGTCGTACCTCATCCCGAACTTCACCTGCTCCAACATCCCGACCGAGGCCAACGACTTCGTCGGCCAGAACACCACCGGTTGGTGCTCGGAGGAGGCCTCCGAACTGCTCCTCCAGTCGGACGTCACCGTCGACGCCGACGAGCGGGCGCAGCTGATCAAGGATGCGCTGGCGTTGTTCGCCGAGGACTACGCGATGCTCCCGCTGTTCCAGTTCCCGAAGGCCCACCTGGCCCGGACCGACAAGATCGGCCCGCCGGAAGCGGTCGCTCAGGACGTCACGAACTACATGGAGTTCGCCCGCACGCTGCCGTTCTTCGAGGACCTCGACGGTGACGGCCAGGTCGTGATCGGCGCCGAGCAGTGGCCGGGTTGCCTCAACCCGATCACGGAATGCGCCAACTCCTCGTGGTACGTGTGGACGGTGTCGTTCGCAGTGATGCCCGGCATCTACGACACCACGTCGGACGGCGAGTACGTCATCACCGACCTGGTGACCGAGGAGCCGGTGGTCGAGGTTCTCTGAACCGCCTGACCGTCGACTTCTGACGATGTGACGAGAACCGGGGGGGGGGGGCGGGCGGGCCCCCCCCGGCG
>JAEZFY010000148.1 GCA_023417265.1 Actinomycetes bacterium
ACGAGACGCTGGCGGTCGCGATGAACCGGCTCGGTGCCAAGTCGAACACCGGCGAAGGCGGCGAAGACCCCGATCGCCTGTACGACCCCGAGCGCCGCTCGGCGATCAAGCAGGTCGCCTCGGGACGGTTCGGCGTCACCGCCGAGTACCTCACCAACGCCGACGACCTGCAGATCAAGATGGCCCAGGGCGCCAAGCCCGGCGAAGGCGGCCAGTTGCCGGGGCACAAGGTCTACCCGTGGATCGCGGCGACCCGGCATTCGACGCCCGGCGTCGGTCTGATCAGCCCGCCTCCGCACCACGACATCTATTCGATCGAGGATCTCAAGCAGCTGATCCACGACCTCAAGAACGCCAACCCTGAGGCACGGGTGCACGTCAAGCTGGTCGCCGAGATGGGTGTCGGTACGGTCGCCGCCGGCGTGTCGAAGGCCAAGGCCGACGTCGTGCTGATCTCCGGCCACGACGGGGGCACCGGGGCCTCGCCGCTGACGTCGCTCAAGCACGCCGGCGGGCCGTGGGAGCTCGGGCTCGCCGAGACCCAGCAGACGCTCGTGCTCAACGGCCTGCGCGACCGCATCGTCGTGCAGGCCGACGGGCAGCTCAAGACCGGCCGGGACGTCGTGGTTGCGGCGCTGCTCGGCGCCGAGGAGTTCGGTTTCGCCACCGCGCCGTTGGTCGTGTCCGGCTGCGTGATGATGCGGGTCTGCCACCTCGACACGTGCCCGGTCGGTGTCGCCACCCAGAACCCCGAACTGCGCAAGCGCTTCACCGGCCAGCCCGAGTTCGTCGTCAACTTCTTCGAGTTCATCGCCGAAGAAGTCCGCGAGTACATGGCCGAGCTCGGGTTCCGCACGGTCGACGAGATGGTCGGCCACGTCGAGGCGCTCGACGTCCAGCCCGCGATCGACCACTGGAAGGCGTCCGGGCTCGACCTCTCGCCGATCCTCACCCAGGTCGCCAACCCGTACAACCAGACGTTCCACCGCTCGGCCGGCCAGGACCACGGCCTCGACGAAGCCCTCGACCAGAAGCTGATCGAGCTCGCCACTGCCGCCATCGACCACGCCGAACCGGTCACGATCGACCTGCCGATCCGCAACGTCAACCGCACCGTCGGCACGCTGCTCGGGCACGCGATCACCAAGAAGTGGAAGGGTGCGGGCCTACCCGACGGCACGATCGACATCTCCTTCGCCGGCTCGGCCGGGCAGAGTTTCGGGGCGTTCGTGCCCCGCGGTGTCACGCTGCGCCTGTACGGCGACGCCAACGACTACCTCGGCAAGGGCTTGTCCGGTGGCCGCCTGGTCGTGCGCCCGCCCGACGGGTCGCGGTTCGTCGCCGAGGACAACGTGATCGCCGGCAACGTGATCGGCTACGGCGCGACCAGCGGCGAGATCTACCTGCGCGGCCTGGTGGGCGAGCGGTTCTGCGTGCGCAACTCCGGTGCGACCGCGGTGGTCGAGGGTGTCGGCGACCACGGCTGCGAGTACATGACCGGCGGGCGAGTCGTCGTGCTCGGGCCCACCGGGCGCAACTTCGGCGCCGGCATGTCGGGCGGCGTCGCCTACGTCTACGACCCCGACGGCGACTTCGACGAACGCGTCAACTACGAGATGGTGGCGATCGAGCCGCTCGACGACGCCGACCGCGACGCCCTGCGCGCCACCATCGAGGCCCACCGCGGCTACACCGACTCGGCCGTCGCCGGCCGGATCCTGACCGCCTGGGAGGTCGAGGTCAGCAAGTTCCGCAAGGTGATGCCCGGCGACTACAAGCGCGTGCTCGCCGTCATCGCCCAACACGGCGCCGACGCCGTGGACGAGATCATGGAAGCAGCGAGGGCCTGACATGGGTGAGACCACTGGATTCCTGAAGTGGGAGCGCGAGCTCCCGGCCTACCGCCCGGTGCCGGTGCGGTTGAAGGACTGGAAGGAGGTCTACGAGGACTTCCCCGAGGACAAGCTGCGCACCCAGGCCGGACGCTGCATGGACTGCGGTATCCCGTTCTGCAACAACGGCTGCCCGCTCGGGAACCTGATCCCCGACTGGAACGACCTCGTCTACCGCAACCACTGGCGCGAGGCGATCGACCGGCTGCACGCCACCAACAACTTCCCCGAGTTCACCGGCCGCCTGTGCCCGGCGCCGTGCGAGTCGGCGTGCGTGCTCGGCATCAACCAGCCGCCGGTCACGATCAAGCAGGTCGAGGTCGAGATCATCGACAAGGCGTTCGACCTCGGATGGGTCACCCCGCATCCACCGTCGGTCACCACCGGCAAGCGGGTCGCCGTGATCGGCTCGGGGCCGGCCGGGTTGGCCGCCGCCCAGCAGCTCACGCGGGCGGGCCACGACGTGGTCGTGCTCGAGCGCGCCGACCGGATCGGCGGGCTGCTGCGCTACGGGATCCCCGAGTTCAAGATGGAGAAGCGCCACATCGACCGGCGGCTCGAGCAGATGGCGGCGGAGGGCACCGAGTTCCGCACCAACGCGGTGGTCGGCGAAAACGTCGACATCTCGGTGCTGCAGGCGTCGTACGACGCGATCGTGCTGGCATGCGGGGCCACCCAATGGCGCGACCTGCCGGTGCCCGGCCGCGAGCTGGCCGGCATCCACCAGGCGATGGAGTACCTGCCGCTGGCCAACCGGGTCCAGCTCGGCGACCTCGACGCGTCGCCGATCGACGTGCACGGCAAGCACGTCGTGATCATCGGCGGCGGCGACACCGGCGCCGACTGCCTCGGGACCGCCCACCGCCAAGGGGCCGCGTCGGTGACCCAGCTCGAGATCATGCCGCGCCCGCCCGAGGAGCGGGCGGCGTTGAACCCGTGGCCGCAGTTCGCGTTCACGTACAAGGTCAGCTCGGCCCACGCCGAGGGCGGCGAGCGGATCTACTCGGTCAACACGGAACGCTTCGTCGGCGATGGCGCGGGTCGCGTGCGCGGTCTCGCGATCCACGAGGTCGAGCTGATCGACGGCAGGTTCGAGAAGGTGCCCGGCTCCGACCGCGAGCTGCCCGCCGACGCCGTGTTCTTGGCGATGGGCTTCACCGGACCCGAGCGCAACGCGTGGCTCGACGAGCTCGGCGTGCAGTTCGACGGGCGTGGCAACGTCGCCCGCGACGACGACTACATGAGCAACGTGCCCGGCGTGTTCGTGGCCGGCGACATCGGCCGCGGGCAGAGCCTGATCGTGTGGGCGATCGCCGAAGGCCGCTCGGCAGCGGCCGGCGTCGACCGCTACCTGATGGGCGAAACCAAGCTCCCCGAGCCGATCGCACCCACCGCGCGCCCGCTGATGTAGGCCTGGGCGCCCTACGATCGGGTGCCGTGAAGGCAGGTCTGGTCGCACTCGCGGTGCTCGCCGCGGCGGGTTCGCTGGCCGGCTGCGGCACCGCCGACGAGGGTGCCCGCAGCACGCTCGCGCCGGTCCAGCCGACCAGCTACGTCACCGTCGAAGCGCCGACCACCACGACCACCACGACGCCGCCTCCGCCGCCCACCGCGGCGAGCGGCGCCGTGATCGTGGCCCAGGAGCAGATCTACACCGTGCAAGCCAACGACAGCTTGTACAAGATCGCCAACCGCTTCGACATCACCCTCGAGGAACTCCTCGCCCACAACGGTATCACCGCCGACCACTTCCTGCTGCCCGGCCAAACCACCCTGAAG
>JAEZFY010000179.1 GCA_023417265.1 Actinomycetes bacterium
GTGACGCGGGCGCACTTGACGAACGGGCGGTCGGGCCGGAAGCCCTGTTGCTCCATCGACCAGATGATCCGGCGGTGCACCGGCTTGAGGCCGTCGCGCACGTCGGGGAGGGCCCGCGACATGATGACCGACATCGCGTAGTCGAGGAACGAGTTCTCCATCTCGTCCTGGAGCGCGATCGGCACGATCGGATCGCAGTGCGGCGGCACGTCGGACGCGTCGGGGCTGTCGGGGGTATCACTCATCGTTCAAGCTCTCACACGTCGGGAGGGTCGAGGCCCTGAGAATTCGGGCGGGTGGGCGGGTCATCGGCAGCTGGGCGGGTGGGTCGTCAACGGTCAGAAGTCGAGGTTGCGGACGTCGCGGGCGTTAGTGGTGATGAACTCGCGGCGCGACTCCACGTCGTCGCCCATCAGCACGCTCATGATCGCGTCGGCCTCGGCGGCCTCCTCCACGGTGACCTGCAAGAGCGTGCGCGTCGCCGGGTCCATCGTGGTCGACTTGAGCTCTTCCCAGTCCATCTCGCCGAGGCCCTTCAAGCGGCCGAACTCCTTCTTGTGGTTCGGGCGCTGCTCGAGGAAGCGGGCCTTGGCAGCGTCGTCCTTGAGGTACACCTTCTCCTTGCCGACCTCGGTGGAGTACAGCGGCGGCTGGGCGATGTACACGAAGCCAGCCTCGACCATGTCGCGCATCTGGCGGAAGAAGAACGTGAGCAGCAGCGTGCGGATGTGGCTGCCGTCGACGTCGGCGTCGCACAGCGCGATGACCTTGTGGTAGCGGCACTTGGCGACGTCGAACTCGTCGCCCACGCCGGCCCCGATCGCCGTGATCAGCGCCTGGATCTCGTTGTTCTTGAGCATCTTGTCGATGCGTGCCCGCTCGACGTTCAAGATCTTGCCGCGGATCGGCAGCAGCGCCTGGATCTGCGGGTCGCGGGCGTTGAGCGCCGACCCACCGGCGGAGTCGCCCTCGACGATGAACAGCTCGGACTCGCTGGCGTCGTTGGACTGGCAGTCCTTCAACTTGTCAGGCATGCCAGCGCCCGACAGGGCGGTCTTGCGGCGGATCGCGTTGCGGGCGTTCTTGGCGGCGACGCGGGCCTGGGCCGCGGCCAGGGCCTTCTTGACGACCTTGTTGGCCTCGGTGGGGTTCTCCTCGAGCCATTCGGCGAGGCGCTCGTTGGTGACCTTCTGCACGAACGAACGCATCGAGACGTTGCCCAGCTTGGCCTTGGTCTGGCCTTCGAACTGGGGCTCGCGCAGCTTCACCGAGATGATCGCCGTGATGCCCTCACGGATGTCTTCGCCGGTGAGGTTGTCGTCTTTCTCCTTGAGCAGGTTCTTCGCCCGGGCGTACTTGTTGAGCACCGTGGTGAGGGCCGTGCGGAAGCCCTCGACGTGCATCCCGCCTTCGGTGGTGGAGATGTTGTTGGCGTACCCGTGGATGCCCTCGTGGTAGCCGGTGTTCCACTGGATCGCGATGTCGACCATCTGGCCGTCGTCGTCGTCGTCCTCGTACGAGCAGACCTTCGAGAACAACGGCTCCTTGGAGGCGTTGAGGTGCTTGACGAAGTCGACCAGGCCGCCCTTGTACTGGAACGTCTGGGTCTGTTCCTTCTCGGGGCGCTCGTCCTTGAAGACGATCTCGAGGCCCTTGTTCAGGAACGCCATCGTCTGCAGTCGCTCGAGCACGGTGCGGGCGACGAACTCGGTGCCCTCGGCGGCGAAGATCGCCGGATCCGGCCAGAACGTGATCGTGGTGCCGGTCTTGCGTCCGCGGCCGGGCGTGTCGCCGACGACGGCCATCTTGCCCTGCGGCTTGCCACCCTTGGCGTACTCCTGGAAGTAGCGCTTGCCGCCGCGATCGACCTCGATCGTCAGCCGCTCGGACAGGGCGTTGACCACCGACACGCCGACGCCGTGCAGGCCGCCCGACACCTTGTAGCCCTCGCCGCCGAACTTGCCGCCGGCGTGCAGCACGGTGAGCACGACCTCCGCCGCGCTCTTGCCCTTGTGCGGGCCCGACGGGTACGGGTCGACCGGGATGCCACGCGCCTGGTCCTCGACACGGCAGCCGCCGTCGGCGAGCAACGAGATCGTGATCTTGTCGCCGTAGCCGGCCATCGCTTCGTCGACCGAGTTGTCGACGACTTCCCAGATCAGGTGATGCAGGCCCGCCAGGCCGGTGGAACCGATGTACATGCCGGGGCGCTTGCGCACCGGATCGAGGCCTTCGAGGACCTGGATGTCCTTGGCGCCGTAGTCGGCTGCGCCGGTGGTCTTGGTGGCAGTGTCAGTCACGCGTGACTGCTCCTTCTCGGGGGGCTGACGCCGGGGCGGGCGACGCAGTGGCGACGGCCGCGAATTGCACGAGTGTGAGTTTACCAGCAGGGTGTTGCAGGGTTCGCTCAATCGAGCGCTGATTGGGCCGTATTTCGCCCGTTACGGCCCGAAATTCCGGTCGGCTGCTACCAAACGGCCGGAAATTCGCCCTGGGGCCGTCAGCCGTGTGCCATCAGGCGCGCCAACCACGCCTGGCCGACCGTCCCGAACGGCTCGCAACCGTGCGTCACGGCATCGGCCACGGCGGTGGCCGAGCGCCGCGCCGCGGCGATCACCTCGGCCGGGTAGTCGAGTCGGACCTGGTGCTCGGCGAACTCCTCCTCGTCGTCGACGAACACGGTGCCGCTCCACTCGCGCACGACGTCGAGGTCGAGGTCGACGAGGGTGACCGTGGCGCCCTGCCACACCGGCACGGTCGTCACGTCGACGTACACGTCGTGGCTGTCGACGTGGTCCTCCCACTCGTAGAACGTCGCCGCCCACCAGGCGTCGTACGGGAACACCCCGACGAAGTGGCGATGGAACGTCACCGACCGGCCGGGCCGGCTCATCTGCGTGGGCGGACGCGCACCGACCCACTGCCCGTGCTCGTCGGCACCGAGGTACACCCCGTCCATCTCCCAGTGCGGCGTGCCGTCCCACTTACGGAATCGCACGTGAACCAGCTCACCGACCTGCACGGCCCCAGTCTGGCCGCACGCCCAAGCGTGGTCAGACCGGTTCCTGGCCCGACCTAGACGTCCGCCAAGTCGACATCGCTCAGCGGATTGATGGCGTTGGGCAACCACGAGAGTGCCTGGCACCGCCCGTCGAAGCGCGTGCCGATGTCGCCGAGCCGGTGCCCGGCAAGGGCAGCACGCTGGTGGTTTGGT
>JAEZFY010000233.1 GCA_023417265.1 Actinomycetes bacterium
GTCGTCTACCCGGCGATCGTCAAGGACCTCCAGCGTCACCCGGTCCGGCGCACCGTCGCCCACGTCGACTTCCAGCAGGTCAACCTCAACGAAGAGATCACGATCGCGATCCCCGTGCGGCTCGAGGGCGAGGCCAAGGAAGTCATCAGCAACGGTGGCCTCGTCGACCCGGCGGTCGACACGATCGACGTGCGCACCACGCCGCGCAACATCCCCGACGAGATCGTCATCGACATCACCGACATGACGATGGACACCGTCATCACGCTCGGCGACCTCACCCTCCCGGCCGGCGTCGTCGCCGTTGCCGACGACGACCTCCCGGTCGTCACCGTGCTGATCACGCGCGGCTCGGTGGGCGACGAGGAAGAGGGCGAAGCCGGCGAAGCCACTGAGGGCGCCGAGGGCGAAGCCGCCGGCGAAGGCGAGGCGGCCGACGGCGAAGCCGCCGCCGACGCGCCTGGCGACGACGCGGAGTAAGCCCACCGCGGCATGAGCCAGCCCGACTGGCTCGTCGTGGGCCTCGGCAACCCCGGGAAGCAGTACGAACGAACGCGCCACAACGTCGGCGCCGAAACCGTCGAGCTGCTCGCCACGCGCGCCGGGGCGAGCCTCAACATCGACAGCAAGCGCCACGCCCGCGTGGCCCGCACCGGCGCCACGCTGCTCGCCGTACCGATGACGTACATGAACGAGTCGGGCCTCGCCGTGCGCAGGCTCGCCGACTACTACAAGCTCGACGACCCGGCCCGGATCGTCGTCGTCCACGACGAACTCGACCTCGAACCCGGCACGGTCAAGCTCAAACAGGGTGGCGGGCTGGCCGGCCACAACGGGTTGCGCTCGATCACCCACCACCTCCACACCCAGGACTACGCCCGCGTGCGGATCGGCGTCGGCAAGCCGCCCAGCAAGGAACACGGCGCCGGGCACGTGCTCACCCGCGTCCCCCGCCGCGAACGCGAGCTGCTCGACATCGCCATCGAAACCGCCGCCGATGCGGTGTCGGCGATCGTCGCCGAGGGAATCGTCACGGCGATGCAGCGGTTCCACACCCGCTGACCCCCGCCCACTCGCCCTGCGTCTCTCCCTCCCCCCGCCCCGGCACCCCCGTGAACCTCACCGCCCTCCCCCCACTCCTACGTGACGAGCCCGGCCTCGTGCGCGCGCTCGCCGACCCGTCGGCCCGCCTCGCCGTCAACGACGTCGCCCGCCCACTGGCGATCGCCGCCCTCGCGCACCTGTCGGCCAAGGCCCCGCTCGTGGTCGCCACCCCCACCGGGGCGATGGCCGGGCAGCTCTACGACGACCTGTGCCAGTACGTCGGCGCCGACCAGGTCGCCCACTTCCCGGCATGGGAGACGCTCCCGTTCGAACGCGTCTCGCCCGCGGTCGAGACGATGGGCCAACGCCTCGCCGTGCTGTGGCGGCTGCGCCACGACCCACCCAGAGTGGTCGTCGCCGGCGTGCGCGCGCTGCTCCAGAAGCTCGGCCCCGGCGCCACCGACGTCGAACCGATCATCGTCACCCCCGGGGCCGTGATCGACCCCGACCGGCTCACCGCCCAACTCGTCGAGTTCGGCTACCGCCGCGAAGACCTCGTCGAGCACCGCGGCGAGTTCGCCCGGCGCGGCTCGATCGTCGACGTCTACCCGTCCACCGCCGACGCCCCGATTCGCATCGACCTGTGGGGCGACGAGGTCGACCGCCTGACCACGTTCGGCGTCAACGACCAACGCTCGCTCGGCGACCTCGCCGAGGCGCGCATCTTCCCCGCCCGCGAGCTGATCCCCACCGACGCCGTGCGCGCCCGCGCCGCCGAACTGGTCGGCGAGGAACCGTGGGGTCGCGAGCAGTGGGAACGGCTCGCCGAGGGCGCGCACTTCGACGGCATGGAATCGTGGGTGCCCTGGCTGATCGGTGACGGGCTGATCGGTGACGGGCTGAGTGGCTCCGAGAACGGCGACACGCTGATCACCGACGTGCTGCCCGACACCGCCAAGGTGATCCTGATCGAACCGCGGCGTATGCGCGACCGAGCGACCGACCTGCTCGCCGAAGAGGCCGACCTCGCCAAGGCGCTCGCCTCGACCTGGGGTCGCGACACCGGCGATTCGCCGCGCGAGTTCCCGCGCCTGCACGCCGAACCCGAACGCCTGCTGGCCTCGGCAGCCGGCGGCAGCCGCGGCTTCTGGACGATCGACTCGACGCCCGACTCGCCCGACACCCCGGTCGTCCACGCCACCGGCTGGGGGCCGGTCGGCGGCGACGGCACCGGCCTGACCGACCGCCTCAAAGCGCTCGGCGCCGAGGGCTACACCGTCGTCGTCGCCGCCGACGGCGAAGGTTCGGCCGCGCGCCTCCACGAGATCCTGCTCGACCACGACCTCGACCTGCGCGTCGGCGGCGAGGTCGGCCCGAAGCGGGCCACGATCCAGATCGCTCCGCTCCACCGCGGCGCCGTGTTCCCCACCGCCAAGGTCGCGATCGTCGCCGAATCCGACCTCACCGGCCGGCGCCGCACACACCGCGCCGCGCGCCCGCGCAACCGCCAGGGCACCACCACGTTCGAAGACCTCCAGGCCGGCAACTACGTCGTCCACCACATCCACGGCGTCGGCAAGTACGAAGGCATGGTCAAGCGCACGATCGGCGGGGTCGAGCGCGACTACCTGCTCGTCGCCTACAAGGGCGGCGACAAGCTGTACGTGCCGTCCGACCAGATCGACACGCTGCGCCAATACGTCGGTGGTGAGGCTCCCACCCTCAACCGGCTCGGCGGGTCCGACTTCGCCAAAGCCAAGAACCGGGTCCGCTCGGCCGTCCGCGAGATCGCCCAAGAACTCGTCGTCCTGTACCAGAAGCGGGTGAACGCCCCCGGCCACGCGTTCGGGCCCGACACGCCATGGCAACACGAGATGGAAGACGCCTTCCCGTTCGTCGAGACCCCCGACCAGCGCCAGGCGATCATCGACATCAAGGACGACATGGAACGGGCCTACCCGATGGACCGCCTCGTCTGCGGCGACGTCGGGTTCGGCAAGACCGAGGTCGCCATCCGGGCCGCCTTCAAAGCGATCCAGGACGGCAAACAGGTCGCCGTGCTGGCCCCCACCACCCTCCTGGCGACGCAGCACGGCAACACGTTCGCCGACCGTTTCGCCGGCTACCCGATCCGGGTCGAGGTGCTCTCGCGGTTCCTCACCGCCGGACAGGCCAAGAAGGTGCTCGACGCGGTCGCCGCCGGCGACGTCGACTGCGTGATCGGCACGCACCGGCTGCTCGCCAACGACGTCAAATTCAAGGACCTCGGCCTGCTCGTCGTCGACGAAGAGCAACGCTTCGGCGTCCAGCACAAAGAGCAGATCAAGGCCCTGCGCACCAACGTCGACGTGCTCACGTTGTCGGCCACACCCATCCCGCGCACGCTCGAGATGTCGCTGGTCGGCATCCGCGACCTCTCGCTGCTGCAGACCCCACCGGCCGACCGCCAGCCGATCCTCACCTACGTCGGCGAGTACGACGAACGCGTCGCCGTCGAGGCGATCCGCCGCGAACTGCTCCGCGAAGGCCAGGTCTTCTGGGTCCACAACCGGGTCCGCTCGATCGACACCGCCGCCGCCCGCCTGCGCCAGCTCGTACCCGAAGCCCGGATCGCGATCGCCCACGGGCAGATGGACGAAGCCGCGCTCGAGCAGGTGGTGATCGACTTCTCCGACGGCGAATACGACGTGCTCGTGTGCACCACGATCATCGAGTCGGGCATCGACATGCCCACCGTCAACACGCTCGTCGTCGAGCGCGCCGACCTGCTCGGGCTCGGCCAGCTGCACCAGATCCGCGGGCGCGTCGGACGCTCCGGCTCGCGGGCCTACGCCTACCTGTTCCATCCCCAGGACCGCACGCTCACCGAGGAGGCCTACGAGCGGCTCAAGGCGATCGGGGAAGCCACCGAGCTCGGCTCCGGGTTCAAGATCGCCATGCGCGACCTCGAGATCCGCGGGGCCGGCAACCTGCTCGGGCAGGCCCAGTCCGGCCACATCGCCGACGTCGGCTACGACCTGTACTGCCAGATGGTCACCGAGGCGGTCGCCGAGATGAAGGGCGAACCCGTCAAGCCGCCACCCGAACTCAAGCTCGACGTGCCCACCGACGCCTACCTGCCCACCGACTACGTGAGCAAGGAAGTGTCCCGGCTCGAGGCCTACCGGCGGCTCGCCGGTGTCACCACGCAAGCCGAGGTCGACGACATCCGCACCGAGTGGGAAGAGCGCTACGGCCCGCTCCCCACCCCCGCCGAGGCGCTGCTGACCGTCGGCCGCCTACGCGCCGAATGCCACCGGCTCGGCATCACCGACCTGCAGATCACCAGCGCCGACGCGCGCCTGTCACCGGTGACCCTCAAGCTCTCCGAGGAAACCCGCCTGAAGCGCCTCTCGCGCGGCGCCAAGCACAAAGACGACGCCAAGCAGCTCGTCGTCCCGCTCCCCCGCGGCCGCAACGCCGCCGAGTTCCTCGTGGCCTTCCTCCAAGACCTCTTCCCCTGACCCACGCACTCGCGGACGACTCGACGAGCAATCCGCTCAGATCATCCTGGGGAGGAGGCGGCGGGTGAGAACCAGGCAGACGTGGGCGGCGAGCACCACGAAGAACACGACATGGGCGGCGACGTGGACGAACACCGCATCGTCGGACACCAGCACGAGCCACAGCCCGCTCGCCGGAATCACGAACAGCAGCGCGTAGAGCGCACGTTCGGTCCAATGCGCGAGCGTGCGCTGCCACGCCGTCAACTGCGGCGCCCACGGCGGCAGCCCGGCGTGGCGGCGCCACAGCAAGCGCACCACGGCGAGCACGATGATCGCCACACCGAGCCCGACGTGCACGCCGAGCCATCCGTCGAGGTCGTACTCGCCACCACGCCCACGGCCCCGCCCCGACTCGCCGCTGCGCCCGCGGCCCCGGCCGCGCCCACGCCCGTCGGCCTCCATCGTGTAGCCGACGACGAACTGCGCGGCGAGCGCGGCGACGGTCGTCCAGTGGAGGACCTTGCTGAGCGGCCGGTACACGCCGGCGCGACTATCGGTTGCGGGGGCCGAGCGCGGCGCGACCGCGATAGGCGGCGGCCTCGCCGAGCTCGGCTTCGATTCGCAACAGCTGGTTGTACTTGGCGACCCGGTCCGAGCGGGCTGGCGCACCGGTCTTGATCTGGCCGCAGTTGGTGGCCACCGCGAGGTCGGCGATCGTGGTGTCCTCGGTTTCGCCGGAGCGGTGCGACATCACCGCCGTGTACGCGTGCGTGTGAGCGAGCGCGACCGTGTCGAGCGTCTCGGTCAGCGACCCGATCTGGTTGACCTTGACGAGGATCGAGTTGGCGGTGCGCCGATCGAGCCCCATCTGCAGGCGGGCGACGTTGGTGACGAACAAGTCGTCACCGACGAGCTGGCAGCGATCGCCGATCGAGTCGGTGAGCGCCTTCCAGCCGTCCCAGTCGTCCTCGGCCATGCCGTCCTCGATCGACACGATCGGATACGTGTCGACGAGCCGCGCCCAGTACCCGGCGAGGTCGTCGGCGGAGAGCACCTTGCCCTCGCCGTCGAGGCGGTAGGCGCCGTCGCGGTAGAGCTCGCTGACGGCCGGGTCGAGGGCGATCGCGATCTCCTCGCCGGGCGTGTAGCCGGCCTGCTCGATCGCCTGCACGAGCAGCACGATCGCCTCCTCGTTGTTGGGCAGGTCGGGCGCGAACCCGCCCTCGTCACCGACCGCGGTCGACAGGCCCTTGCCGTGCAACAGCTGCTTCAGGGTGTGGTACGTCTCGACGCCCCAGCGCAGGGCCTCGCGGAACGACGGCGCCCCGACCGGCATGATCATGAACTCCTGGAAGTCGACCGAGTTGTCGGCGTGCACGCCACCGTTCAACACGTTCATCATCGGCACCGGCAACACGTGCGCGTTGGCGCCGCCGACGTAGCGGTACAGCGGCAGGCCCGCCTCCTCGGCGGCGGCCTTGGCGACCGCCAGCGACGTGCCGAGGATCGCGTTGGCGCCGAGCCGGGCCTTGTTGGGCGTGCCGTCGAGGTCGAGCAACTCACGGTCGACGCCGCGCTGATCGCCCGCGTCGAGGCCCTCGAGCACGCCGGCGATCTCGCCGTTGACGAAGTCGACCGCGGTGGCGACGCCCTTGCCGAGATAGCGCTCACCACCGTCACGCAGCTCGACCGCCTCGTGCTCGCCCGTCGACGCCCCGCTCGGCACCGCGGCCCGCCCGACCGCACCGGAATCGAGCACCACCTCGACCTCGACGGTGGGGTTGCCCCGCGAATCCAGGATCTCCCGCCCCTGCACGAACACGATCTCGCTCATGCCCGGCACCGTAGTGGCCCGCCGACGGCGCGAACTCCAACGATCGCCGGCCCGGCGACCGTCGAGTTCGTGCTCAAGCCGCGCCGCCGGAGCGACGATGAACGGCCGTGGCCGTACAGTCCGCCCCGCGCACCGACGGTGACCTCGCCGCGCCCGACGCGACCCAACCGATGCCGGCGACGCAGCTCCCGGCACCGGTCGGCGTACCCGTGCGCACCGAGCACGCCGAGCGTCACCGCCAGACGCTGCGCGAGCGGCTCGCCGGCGGCGACCACGCCGCCCGCAAGCCGTACCCGATCGCCGGGCACGTGCGCGTCGTGCTCGGCCTGCTGCTCTCGGCGCTGTGCCTGTTGACCGCCGCCGGGGCGCTGCTGCTGCTCATGGCCTGGCGCCAGGAGAGCACCGACGGCCTGCTCGTCAGCCAGACCGACCGGATGTGGGACGTGTGGGACACGCTCGCCACGGTCGAGCGCTACACCGCCGCGGCCGCCGGGGCGATCGCCCTCGTGTGGGTCGGCGTGAGTGCCCTCAACGTCCATCGCGCCACCGGCAAGCGGCGCAGTGCGGCGCTGGCCGTGATCATGTTCGGGGCCGGTCTCGCCGGGGTGTGGGTCGCCGGCGCCGAGCTCGTCGCCCCCGGGCTCGCCGACGACGACTGGATCGGGGTCGCCGGCGGGTTGGCACTGCAAGCCGTCGCGATCGCGCTCCCGCTGCTCGTGCTCGAGCGGCTCGCCGACGCCGCCGCCGCACGGCACCGCCCCGGCCGCGTCGCAGCGGTGATGGCGATCGGCTTCGTCGCCGTCATCCAACTCTCGGGCGGACTGGCGACGATCGACCGCACCACCGATCTCCACGGCTGGGGCCGCTCCGGTGCGCTGGTGTTGATCGCCGCCCTGATCCAGGTGCTCGGCGCGCTGGCCTTCACCGAGGCCGGCCGGGCCCTCGAAGAAGGCACCCAGCACCGCTACGAGCTGCGCTCCCGCTTCGGCGAGAGCGTCCTCCTCCAAGTCACCAACTGACCCGGTCACCGCAACACTGCGCTCCCGCTCCCGGCAAGGCGACACCTCCAGCGTGCTGCCCGGGCCGCGTCAACCGGGTGCTTTGACTTCGTCCCAGAGGGCGTCGAGGGTTGCCAGGTCGGCGGCGTGGAGGTCGATGCCGCGGGCGCCGGCGAGCTGTTCGACCTGTTCGAAGCGGGACCGGAACTTGTTGGCGGCGGCGCGCAGCGCCGACTCGGGGTCGATGCCGAGATGGCGCAACACGTTGACCACCGCGAACAGCAGGTCGCCGGCCTCCTCGGGCTGGTCGCCCGGCTCGGCGGCGAGCAGCTCGTCGGCCTCCTCGGCGATCTTCGGGAGCGCACCCGCCACGTCGGGCCAGTCGAAGCCGAGCTTGGCGGCTTTCTTCTGCACGGCGTGGGCGTAGTTGAGCGCCGGCAGCGACCCGGGAATGCCCTCGAACACCGAGCTGCGCTGCTTCTCGGCGCGCTTGATCGCATCCCAGTTGGTGAGCACCGTCTCGGCGTCGTCGGCGGCGACCGAACCGAACACGTGCGGGTGGCGGCGCACGAGCTTGTCGTGGATGCCTTGGGTGACGTCGGCGATCGTGAAGCGGCCCTGCTGCTCGGCGATCGTGGCGTGGAACTCGATCTGGTAGAGCAAGTCGCCGAGCTCCTCGATCAGGTGCTCGTCACCAGCGCCCTCCCCCTCACCCTCACCAGCGCCGCCGAGCGCGGCGATCGCGTCGACCACCTCGTAGGTCTCCTCGATCAGGTACGGCACGAGCGACTCGTGGGTCTGCTCGATGTCCCACGGGCAGCGCTCGCGCAGGGTGCGGGCGAGCGCGTGGAAGCGGGCGTAGCCGGCCGCCGCGGGCACGCCGAGCGCCGGTACGTACAGCGACGTCAGATGATCGGCGTCGAGCACGCGGTCCATGTCGGCCCAGGTGGTGTGCACGATCTGTTCGTCGGGCGTGCCGAGGTGGTGCAGCAACACGACAGGTGTCGCGTCGAGCTCGCCGGTGCCGGCGTCGTCGATCGCCAGCTTGATGTCGGACAGCACCCAGTTGGCGTGCGTGTGGGCGACCAGCACGGCACCGCTGACGCCCGCCGCGGCGGTCGCGAACTCGTGCCCGTCGACGAGCCTCACGC
>JAEZFY010000253.1 GCA_023417265.1 Actinomycetes bacterium
TCGTCGGCAAGAACCTGCCCACCAGCTCGGCCGAGACGGTGGTCGCCACGGCGGCGGGGGTGACGATCGAATGAAGCACTTCCGCTCGATCGCCGAGGCCGGCCCGGAGGCGCTGCAGCGCCTGCTCGACCTCGCCGAGCACATGTCCGAGGTCAACCGGCGCCCCAACCCGAAGGTCCCGGCGCTGCGCGGCAAGACCGTCTGCAACCTGTTCTTCGAGGACTCCACGCGCACCCGGCTGAGCTTCGAGACGGCCGCCAAGCGGCTCTCCGCCGACACGATGAACTTCGCCGTGTCCTCGTCGAGCGTCAACAAGGGCGAAAGCCTGCGCGACACGATCGAGACGATCGCGGCGATGGGGGTGGACGCCTTCGTGGTCCGCCACAAGTCGTCCGGCGCCCCGTGGCAGATCGCCGAGTGGACGACTGCCAGCGTCGTCAACGCCGGTGACGGATGGGCCAACCACCCGACCCAGGCGTTGCTCGACTGCTACACGATCCGGACCGCGTTCGGAAGCCTCGAGGGGCTGCGGATCGGCATCGTCGGCGACATCAAGCACAGCCGGGTCGCCCGCAGCGACATCGAGGCGTTCACGCTGCTCGGTGCCGATGTCGTGCTGGTCGGGCCGCGCACGCTGCTCCCGCCCCATCCGCTCGCCCGGGCGACCGCCGACCTCGACACGGAGCTGCCCGAGCTCGACGTGCTCTATCTGCTGCGGATGCAGCACGAGCGGATGAACGAATCGCTCGTGCCGACGCTGCGCGAGTACACCGCCCGCTTCGGGCTCACGCCCGAACGCGCGCAGCGGCTCAAGCCGCACGCGCTCGTGATGCACCCCGGGCCGATGAACCGGGGAGTCGAGATCGCCGTCGATCCAGCCGAGCTGCCCGGTGCCGTGATCACCAAGCAGGTCACCAACGGCATCGCCGTCCGGATGGCTGTGCTGTTCGACCTGTTGGGAAGCGGAGGCTTGGAATGAGCACGCGTTACCTGCTCACGGGGGGCACGGTGGTCGACCAGACCGGCACGCGCCGGGCCGACGTGGCGATCGCCGACGGCGTCGTGGTCGCCGAGGCGCCCGACGCGACCGTCATCGACTGCACGGGGCTGGTGATCAGCCCCGGCTTCGTCGACGTGCACACGCACCTGCGCGAACCCGGCCAGGAAGAGGCCGAGACGATCGAGACCGGCTCCCGGGCGGCCGCCCTGGGCGGGTTCACGGCCGTGGTGGGGATGCCGAACACGAACCCCACCCAGGACTCGGTCAGCGTCGTCGAGTTCGTGCGCGGGCAGGGAGTGCGGGCCGGGTTGTGCGACGTCCATCCCGCCGGCTCGATCACGATCGGCCGCGAGGGGCGCCAGCTGACCCCGTTCGCCGAGCTGGCTGCGGCAGGGGTGCATCTGTTCACCGACGACGGCACCGGCGTCCAGGACCCGTTGCTGATGCGCCGGGCGCTCGAGTACGCCGCCGACCTCGGCATCACCTTGGCCCAGCACTGCGAGGTCGCCCGGCTCACCGAGGGCGCGGTCATGCACGAAGGCGAGTGTTGTGCCCACCTCGGGTTGCCGGGCTGGCCGGCGATCGCCGAGGAGCTGATGGTGCACCGCGACATCGAGCTGTGCCGGCTCACGGGAGCGCCGGTGCATCTGCTGCATCTCTCGACCGAGCGTTCCGTCGCGCTGGTCCGGGCCGCCAAGGCCGACGGGCTGACGATCACCGCCGAGGCGACCCCGCATCACATCTCGCTCACCGACGAGCTGCTGCGCGGGTACTCCTCGCTGTACAAGGTCAACCCGCCGTTGCGCACGATGGCCGATGTGCTGGCCGTCCGGGCCGGGCTGGCCGACGGCACGATCGACGCGATCGCCACCGACCACGCCCCGCACGCGGCCGACACGAAGGAACGCCCGCTCGACCAGGCGCCGCCCGGGATGGTCGGCCTCGAAACCGCGCTCGGGGTGGCCCTGGCGCACCTCGTCGATTCCGGGGACATGGCGCTCGCCGACGTGGTCGCCTGCATGTCGTGGAAGCCGGCCGCGATCGCCGGGCTGGGCGACCTGCACGGCCGGCCGGTGGCGGTCGGCGAGCCGGCCAATCTGGCCGTGTTCGACCCGGCCGTCGAGTGGCAGGTCGTGCCGGCCCGCCTGGCGAGCCGCAGCAAGAACACGCCGTACCTCGGCGTGCCGCTGCGCGGGCGGGTGCGGCACACGTTCCTGCATGGCCGCCCGACGGTGCTCGACGGCGAGCCGCAGCGCTGATGGCCGCGATGCTCTCTGAATGTCTATGCGATAGGGTGAATGATTATGCAACTGCGTGAGGGCGGGCTCGTGCTCGCCGACGGGTCGGTGTTCGAGGGCGAGCTGATCGGCGCCGCGGTGCCCGGCCCCGCCACCGGCGAAGTGGTGTTCAACACCGCCCTGTCGGGCTACCAGGAGATCATCAGCGACCCGAGCTACGCCGGCCAGATCATCACGTTCACGTACCCGCACATCGGCAACTACGGCGTCAACCCCACCGACTACGAGTCGCGCGGGGCGTTCTGCCGAGGCGTGGTCGTGCGCGACCTCGCCCGGCGGGCGAGCAACCACCGCAGCCAGGGCCACCTGTCGGCGCTCCTCGAAGCGCACGGCATCCCCGGCATCGCCGGGATCGACACGCGCCGCCTGACGCGCCGGTTGCGCGACGTCGGGGCGCTCCCGGGCGCCTTCGGCGACGCCCCCGAAGCCGAGCTGTTGGCGGCCGCCCAGGCCGAACCGGGCACCGATGGGATCGACCTGGTCGCCCAGGTCACCACCGCCGAGGCGTACCCCTTCGCCGCCGCGCCGGGAGCGCCGGACCGCCGGATCGTCGCCTACGACTTCGGCATCAAGACCACGATCTTGCGCCAGCTCGCCCTGCTCGGGCACGTCGACGTCGTGCCGGCGAGCACGTCGGCGAGCGACGTCCTGGCGCGCCAGCCAGCCGGCGTGTTCCTGTCGAACGGGCCGGGCGACCCGGCCGAGCTCGACCACATCACCGCCGAGGTCGCCGAACTGATCGGCAGCGTGCCCGTGTTCGGCATCTGCCTCGGGCACCAGATCGTCGGGCGGGCGCTCGGCGCCGGCACGGTGAAGCTGCCGTTCGGGCATCACGGTGCCAACCACCCCGTGCAGAACCTCCAGCGCGGCACGATCGAGATCACCAGCCAGAACCACAACTTCGCCGTCGACGCCGACAGCTTCGGCGGCCTCGGCAGGTCGGTGCAGATGACCCACGTGAACCTCAACGACGGTGTGTGCGAAGGGCTCGAGGTGGTCGGCGAGCGCTGCTTCAGCGTGCAGCACCACCCCGAAGCAGGCCCCGGCCCGCACGACAGCCGCTACCTGTTCGACCAGTTCGCCGCCCTGATGGACGCCCGCTGATGCCGCGCCGCGACGACCTCCACTCGATCCTCATCATCGGCTCGGGCCCGATCGTGATCGGCCAGGCCTGCGAGTTCGACTACTCGGGCACCCAGGCGTGCCGCGTCCTGCGCGACGAGGGCTATCGCGTGATCCTCGCCAACTCGAACCCGGCGACCATCATGACCGACCCCGACTTCGCCGACGCGACCTACCTCGAACCGCTGACGTGGGAGGTGCTGGCGGCGATCATCGAGCGCGAGCAGCCTGACGCGGTGCTGCCCACGCTGGGCGGGCAGACCGGACTGAACGTGGCGATGGAGCTGTTCGCGCGCGGCCTGATCGGCGTGCCGGGCACACCGGAGATGATCGGCGCCAACGCCGACGCGATCGCCACCGCCGAGGACCGCGAACGGTTCAAGCAGGCGATGGTCGAGATCGGCCTCGACGTACCCCGCTCGGGCTCGGCGCACACGATGGACCAAGCCCGGGCGATCGCCGAGCAGATCGGCCTGCCGGTGATCATCCGCCCGGCCTACATCCTCGGCGGACGCGGCACCGGCATCGCCAGCACGCCCGACGAGTTCGCCCAGCTCGCCGCCAACGGGCTCGCCGCCAGCCCGATCAGCGAGATCCTCATCGAGGAATCGATCGCCGGATGGAAGGAGTACGAGCTCGAGGTCATGCGCGACCGCGCCGACAACTGCGTGATCGTGTGCTCGATCGAGAACGTCGACCCGATGGGCGTGCACACCGGCGACTCGATCACGGTCGCCCCGCAACAGACCCTCACCGACGTCGAGTACCAGCAGATGCGCGACGCCGCGATCGCGTGCATCCGGCGGGTCGGCGTCGAGACCGGCGGCTCGAACGTGCAGTTCGCGGTCGACCCGGCAACCGGGCGTCAGGTCGTGATCGAGATGAACCCGCGGGTGTCGCGCTCGTCGGCGCTGGCGTCCAAGGCGACCGGTTTCCCGATCGCCAAGATCGCCGCCCGCCTGGCGGTCGGCTACACGCTCGACGAGATCGCCAACGACATCACCTCGACCGCCGAGCGCTCGACGCCGGCGTCGTTCGAGCCCGTCATCGATTACGTCGTGACGAAAATCCCGCGGTGGGCGTTCGAGAAGCTGCCCGGCACGACCGCCGTGCTCGGCACGCAGATGCAGTCGGTCGGCGAGGTGATGGCGATCGGGCGGACGTTCCCCGAGTCGCTGCAGAAAGCCCTGCGCTCACTCGAACAGGGCCGGCTCGGGCTGAATGCCGACCCGGCCGCCGAGATCGCGTTCACCGGGCGTTCGGACGCCGATCTCTTGCGGGCGATCGCCACGGCGACCCCCGAGCGGATCTTCCAGATCGGCGAGCTGGTGCGCCGCGGCGTGGCCCCCGAGACGATCCACGACGCCTGCCGCGTCGACCCCTGGTTCCTCGACCAGATCGGCCTAATCACGGACGAACAGCACGCGCTCACGGCCGCCGACCCGGCCACGATCTCGGCCCGCCAGCTCAAGCGCGCCAAGCGGCTCGGCTTCTCCGACGCCCAGCTGGCGCACCTGTGGGGGCGCACCGAAACCGACGTGCGCGCCCTGCGCGAGCGGCTCGGCGTACTGCCCACGTACAAGACCGTCGACACCTGCGCGGCCGAGTTCGCCGCCGAGACGCCGTACCACTACTCCACCTGGGAGGACGAAACCGAGGTCCGCCCGAGCGACCGCCAGAAGGTCGTCATCCTCGGGTCCGGCCCGAACCGGATCGGCCAGGGGATCGAGTTCGACTACTGCTGCGTGCACGCCAGCTTCGCCCTGCGCGACGCCGGCTTCGAGACGGTGATGGTCAACTGCAACCCGGAGACCGTGTCGACCGACTACGACACCAGCGACAAGCTGTACTTCGAACCGCTCACCCGCGAGGACGTCCTCAACGTGATCGCCGCCGAGCAGCCGCACAAGGTGATCGTGTCGCTCGGCGGGCAGACGCCGCTCAAGTTGTCGGGCGAGATCCCGGCCGAGCTCGTCGCCGGCACGTCGGCGGCGTCGATCGACGCCGCCGAGGACCGCCAGCTGTGGAACCAGCTGTGCCGCGACCTCAACATCCCGCAACCACCCGGCGGCACGGCGAGCACCCTCAACGAGGCCCGCACGATCGCCCACGACGTCGGCTACCCGGTGCTCGTGCGCCCGTCGTATGTGCTCGGCGGGCGGGCGATGCAGATCGTCCACGACGATGCCGCGCTCGTCGACGCGATGCACGAGCTCACCGAGGCCGGCACGCTCGGCCGCGAGGGCGGGCTCTCGGCGTCGCGACCGGTACTCGTCGACCGCTTCCTGGCCTCGGCCACCGAAGTCGACGTCGACGCGATCCGCGACCACACCGGCGAGGTGCTGATCGGCGGCGTGATGGAACACGTCGAGGAAGCCGGCGTGCACTCGGGCGACTCGGCCTGCGCGATCCCGCCGCAGACGCTGCCCGACTGGGTGGTCGAGGTGATCAAGGCGTACACGACGGCGATCGCCGAGCGGCTCGACGTGCGCGGCCTGATCAACGTCCAGT
>JAEZFY010000264.1 GCA_023417265.1 Actinomycetes bacterium
GTCCAGTGCACCGAGCGTTCGCTGTCGCCGTCACGCCACGCCCGCACACCGTCGGTGTCGCCGGCCTGGGCCCCGGAACGGCCCGGGCGCTCGCCGTCGTCGGCCGCCGCGTATGGCACGACCTCGACCGGCCCGGCACCGGGCTGCGGGGCGACGAGGTGCGGGTCGATCGGCACGGTGAAGCTGCGCCGCCACCACACCAGTCCGAGCGCGCCGGCGCCGCGCACGCGCACGGTGAGCCGGGTCACTTCGCCGCGTCGCGGGAACACCGCCTGGAGCGGCAGCCCGGACCACCCGGCGGCGACGCGCGCCGCCCCGGCAGACACGTCGATCCATACCGGGCGGCGGCTCGCTGCGGCGAGGTCGACCACGATCGGTACGGCCATCCCGGCGACCGACTCGGGCGGCAGCGCCACCCCGATGACGCGCACCGCGCGCACCGTGCGCCACCCGCCGGCGGCGACGACGAGCGCCGTCGCCACCCCGGCGGCGAGCACGATCACGACCGGCGTCGCCCCGGTGAGACGGGCGACGGCAAGGCCACCCAGCCAGGCCAGCACGAACCCGGCGACGCCGGGCGCGGTACCGGCCGGCCGCACCGAACCGCGCCCGCGCGAACCCGGGCCGGTCACAGCGCCGGGGCGGGAACCTTGGCTACGCACTCGGCGACGATCTCCTGACCGGCGGCGAGCGTGCCGCCGGGCACGATCAGGCGGTGGGCGAGCCCGGCCTGGGCAACGGCGAGCACGTCGTCGGGGACCACGTAGCGACGCCCGTCCATCGCCGCCCGAGCCTGCGCCAAGCCCACCAGGGCGACCCCGCCGCGCGTCGAGGCGCCGAGCGTGACGCGCGGGTGGTGGCGGGTGGCTTCGAGCAGGTCGATCACGTAGTGCGCGATCGGATCGCTGACCGATGTCGCCCGCACGGTGGCCCGGGCCGCAGCGAGCTCGGTGATGTCGACCACCGGACGCACCTCGCCGAGCCGGGTGCGGCCGCGGCGGCCCGTGAGCACATCGGCCTCGTCGGCACGGCCGGGCCGGCCGAGCGTCACCACCGCGGCGAAGCGGTCGAGCGCGCCCTCGCCGAGCTGGTAGGTGCCGGCCATCTCGATCGGGTTCTGGGTGGCGACCAGCAAGAACGGGTCGGGCAGCGGACGCGTGGTGCCGTCGACGGTGACGGCCGCCTCCTCGGTGGCTTCCAGCAACGCCGCCTGGGTCCGCGGATGGGCGCGGTTGAGCTCGTCGAACACCACCACGTTGGCGAAGATCGGACCGCGCCGGAAGCGCAGTTCGAAGCGCTCCCCGTCGCCGTCGCCATACGGCACCATCGACCCGAGCACGTCGCCGGGCAACAGGTCGGGGGTGCCCTGGATGCGGTGGAACGAGCCCCCGATCGAGGCCGCCAGCGCCTGGGCCAGAAGGGTCTTGCCGACGCCGGGGATGTCCTCGATCAGCAGGTGCCCACCCGACAGCAGGCACGCCACGGCGGTGCTCACGGCGTCGTCCCGACCGGCGAGCACGCCGGCAACCGACTCGGCGATCGCGTGTGCCGTCTCGGCCACGGTTGCAGCTGTTGGGACGCGCGTCACCGTTTCCATGCTTCCAGATCATCGGAATCCGCGGGCACCGGCTGAAACGCGACTGCCCGCTACGTTCGCGGCCGTGGACTTCGACCTCCCCGCCGACGATCACCCGCGCCGCCGCTGGATGCGCGAGTGGCTGGCCGAACACCCGAGTCCCACCAATGCCGACCTCCACGCAGCCGGGCTGATCGTCCCCCACTGGCCCGCCCCGTTCGGGCTCGGCGCCGACCCGATCGACCAGCTGATCATCGACGAGGAGCTGCGCCGCGCCCGGGTGGGGCGCACGTCGACCGCCACCAACGCGATCGGTGTCGGCTGGGCCGCCCCGACGATCTACCTGGCGGGGTCGGACTGGCAGAAGCAACGCTTCCTCGACCCGATCTTCCGCGGCGACGAGATCTGGTGCCAGCTGTTCAGCGAGCCCGACGCCGGCAGCGACCTGGCGTCGCTCGCCACCCGCGCCGCGCGCGACGGCGACGAGTACGTCATCAACGGTTCGAAGATCTGGTCGAGCGGGGCGCACCACGCCCAGTTCGGCATTTTGATCGCGCGCACCGACCCCGACCTCCCCAAGCACAAGGGGCTGTCGTACTTCATCCTCCCCATGGATCAGCCCGGTGTCACGCTCCAGCCGATCGTCGACATGACCGGCGCGCACTCGTTCAACCAGACGTTCTTCGACAACGTCCGACTGCCCGCCAAGTACCTGGTCGGCGCCGAGGGCGACGGGTGGCGGCTCGCCAAGGTCACGCTCGCCAACGAACGCGTGTCGCTCTCGTCCGGCGGCGCCCTGTGGGGCGTCGGGCCGTCGGCCGACGACCTGCTCGCCCTGGTGCGCCAGGCCGGCGGCCTGCCCGACCCGCTCGCCCGCCAAGCCGCGGCACGTCTGTACATCGAGGGCGAGGTGCTCCGGCTCGGCCGCCTGCGCACGCTCAGCGCCCGGCTCCAGGGCCGCACTCCCGGGCCCGAGGCGTCGGTGCAGAAGATCCTCGGCGACGAGCACGGCCAGCACGTGATGGAGTTCGCCAAGCAGCTTGCCGGGCCGGCCGGGATGCTCGTCGGCTCGGGGCCGGCGGGGGCGCTGCGCGAGGGCGCCGGGGTGGGGCCCACCGAGAACACGTTGCGCAACGACGAGTTCGCCGACGTCGATCCGATCTGGCACTACGGCTACATGTTCGCTCCCGCGCTCACCGTCGGCGGCGGCACGTTCGCGGTGCAACGCAACATCGTCGCCGAGCACGTGCTCGGCCTCCCCCGCGAGCCCGACGTCGAGCGCGGCCTCACCTGGAAACAGACGCGGGCGCGCACGCCCGGCTGAGCACGCCCGCTTGGCCGGTCTGCGAGGCAACGGGAAGAATGGCCGGCGATGAGCACAGCCCTCTCACTCGCGGGCGACTTCCCCGCCACGACCGATGCCGAGTGGCGGGCGGCCGTGCGCGGCGTGGTCCTCAAGGGCCGTCCGGATGCCGACGACCGCGAGTTCGCCGCCGCGTTCGCCCGCCAACTCGTCACCACCACGGCTGACCGGCTCGAGATCCAACCGCTGTACACAGAGGGGCCGACGCCCGACGCGGCGACACGCGGCGCGCGCACCGGCCCGTGGGAGATCCGCCAACGGGTCGCCGACGACGGCGCCCTGAGCGAACTGGAGAACGGTGCGACCGGGCTGCTGGTCGACGTCGACACCCCCGCCCGGCTGGCCGCTGCGCTCGCCGGGGTGCACCTCGAGATGGTGCCCGTCACACTCGCCGACGGCGCCCTGGCGGGTGCGCTGATCGACCTCTGGGATGCGGCGCAGACGCCGTTGCGCGAGCGCGCCGGCACGCTCGGCGTCGATCCGATCGGTGCGTGGGCGCGTGCCGGTGGCACCGCAGATCTCGCCGCCGCCCGCGCCGCCGCCGGCGAGTTGCTCGAGCGTGTCGCCGGACACCCGGATGCGGTTCGGGCGCTCGTGGCCGACGGCACCCTGTGGCACGGCGCCGGGGCCACACCGGCACAAGAGTTGGCGTGGACGATCGCCGCCGGGGCCGACTACGTGCGCACGTTCGGCGACGCCGCCGCCGAGCGGATCGAGCTGCGCTGGGCGGCTGACGCCGACCAGTTCATGACGATCGCCAAGCTGCGCGCGGCGCGCCAGCTATGGGCGCGGGCTGCCGGCTCGGGCCCCGGGTTCCACCACGCCGAAACGTCGCGGGCGATGCTCACCCGCTACGACACGTGGACCAACGCGCTGCGCTCGACGATCGCCTGCTTCGCCGCCGGCGTCGGTGGTGCCGACGCCGTCACCGTGTGGCCGCACGACGCGCTCGTCGTCGCCGGCGGGTCGCCGCTCGGCCGGCGGATCGCCCGCAACACGCAGACGATCCTGCAGTCCGAGGCGCACCTGTGGCGCGTCGCCGACATGGCCGGCGGGGCGTGGTTCGTCGAGACGTTGACCGACCAGTTGGCCGCCGCGGCGTGGGCCGAACTGACCCGGATCGAGGAGCTCGGCGGGTTGGTCGCGGCGATCGAGCAGGGCGCCGTCCACGCCGCGCTCGACGACGTGCTGCGGGCGCGGGCGACTCGGGTCGCCACGCGGCGCCAGCCGCTGACCGGCCTGTCGGAGTTCCCCGACATCGCCGAGCAGCCCCCGCCTGCCGTCACAGACGCGGCGTCGACCGACACGCCGACACCGTTCCGGCCGTTCGCGCTGGTCCGGCTGGCGCAGGAGTTCGAGGACCAACGCTCCCGCGCCGACCAGCACTGGCGGCGCACCGGCGCGCGACCGACGGTGTACCTCGCCACGCTCGGCACCGCCGCCCAGTTCACGGCCCGGGCGACGTTCGCCAAGAACCTGTTCGAAGCCGGCGGCATCGCCACGGTCAGCGGCCCGGTGGCGGCGTTCACCGGCGGCGTCGCGTGCCTGTGCGCGTCCGATCCGGTGTATGCCGAACTTGGCGCGGCGGCGGCGGCCAAGCTGCGTGCTGCCGGAGCCCGCCGGATCTACGTCGCCGGGCGCAAGCTCGACCTGCCCGGCGTCGACGAAGGGGTCGGCGTCGGCTCCGACGTGCTCGACGTGTTGTCGCGGGCGCTCGACTCGCTGGGGGTCAACTGATGAGCATCTCCGAAATCGGCGGCGACTGGGTGACCCCGGAAGGCATCGTCGTCAAGCCGCGCTACACCGCGGCCGACCTCGACGGGCTCGACTTCCTCGGCACGTACCCGGGCCTCGTGCCGTACCTGCGCGGGCCGTACCCCACGATGTACGTGAACCAGCCGTGGACGATCCGCCAGTACGCCGGCTTCTCCACCGCCGAGGAATCGAACGCGTTCTACCGGCGCAACCTGGCGGCCGGGCAGAAGGGCCTGTCGGTCGCGTTCGACCTGGCCACCCACCGCGGTTACGACTCCGATCACCCGCGCGTCGCCGGCGACGTCGGCATGGCGGGAGTGGCGATCGACTCGATCCTCGACATGCGCCAACTGTTCGATGGCATCCCGCTCGACCAGATGAGCGTGTCGATGACCATGAACGGCGCCGTGCTCCCAGTGCTGGCGCTGTACATCGTCGCCGCCGAGGAGCAGGGCGTCGAGCACCGGCAACTCACGGGCACGATCCAGAACGACGTGCTCAAGGAGTTCATGGTCCGCAACACGTACATCTATCCGCCCGAGCCGTCGATGCGGATCATCTCCGACATCTTCACGT
>JAEZFY010000280.1 GCA_023417265.1 Actinomycetes bacterium
GGTCACACGTGCTCCTCTGGGGTGGGCGTGCCGGGGGTGGGCGAGACCGGCCGGGGCAGCCGGGCAGGTGGTCGCGTCGATGTCGTGCGGGGCGTTGCGGGGCCTCCGGCGCGGTGGCGTCCGACCGGCACGAGCGGCCGGTGGAGTGTCCGCGGGTTGGTCACTCGCGGCCCTCACGGTGTGGGGGATCGACGGGGCAGGACAACGGCACCGTTCTAGCCGACGGTGGCCGCCAGGTGTGGCATACCGCTACTTGGCGGTGCCGGCGACCGAACCCTGCAGCGGCGAGCCGTTGTCGCTCCCGGCGACGCACACGATCTGGCGATCGTCGGCGCGGTCCCAGCTGTCGAGCGTGGGCACGATCCACTCGTAGAACAGCTCGGAGTCGAACGGGCTGATGCCGACGTACGGCTCGAACGCCTCGAGGCAGGCCACCTGCGCTTCGGCTTCGAGGGCTTCGAATCCGGGATAGCTCGCCTGCTCGCTCTCGACGACGGCGAAGACCTCGTGGCTGTGCGGCTCGGCACAGTCGACTCGCGGGAAGGCGGCGATCTCCTCGCCGACGTCGGCCGGGAACGCCAGGCACGCGCCGACCAGCGACTCGTCGGCCTCGAGCACGGGTACCTCCGTGGTCGCCGTGTCGTCGTCCCCCGAGCACCCCGCCAGGGCGCCGACGGCGAGGCTTCCAGAAATCGTCACGATCAGCGTCAAACGGCCCACTCGAGGGGCACTGTAGTGGCGCCCCCAGCTATAGTCGCAGGCGCTGCGGACCGGGACTGCGGCGACGGGAGGACGCGCAGTGTTGGAGTTGGTCGACGAGAGCCTGGAGGCGTTTTTCCGGGCTGTTGTCCCGCTCAGCGCGACCGACGTCGACGTCTCCTTCGACGCCCCCGACCGCGACTGGAGCGCCAAGCTCAGCCGCCCGACCGTCAACGTCTACCTGTGGGACATCCGCCGCTCGGCCACGCGGTCGCGCAGCGGGTCGCGAACGGTCGACACCCCTGACGGCGTGGTCCACCGGATGGCCGCACCGGTGCTCGAACTGCGCTACGTGGTCACCGCATGGACGTCCGACCAGGGTGACGAACGGGCGCTGCTCGCCGGCATTCTGCGGGCGATCCTGTCGAACGGGGGCATCCCGCGGGCCTACCTGCCCCCGGTCTACGACCGCTTCGAGCCGCCGACGCTCACGATCGCGCGCGCCGGGGAGGACCACATCGAGGTCATGCGGGTGCTCCAGGGCCAGCTCAAGCCGGGCATCAACATGATGCTCGCCACCGAGTTCGAGATCGGCACCGACACGCCTGCCGGACCACCCGTCGAAGGGGTCGAGACCGCGATCGGCCGGATCGGCGGGGGCCCGCCCGACCGGCGCCGCCGGGTCGCCGGCGAGGTCGCCGATCTCGCCGCGGTCGGTGCGCTCGTGCGTTCGCCGAGCGACGCCGCGTACGTGAACGCCGCCGGGCGCTTCTTGTTGCGCGCGGCCGAGGGCGACGAGATCGTCGTCGAAACCGACCCGCCGCTGGTCGGTCACGTCCCCGCCTCGGGCGGGGTGCGCTTCGCTCGCGCGGGGGACCGCTGAGGCGGGCATGAGCACCAGCGGGCGGACGCACACGACGGGCAGGGCCGCGTGATGCCGGCAATCGAGAGCGCCCTGTCGCAGACCCACGTCACCGTCACACCGGGCCTCGAAACGCGCGTCGAGATCGACGTCACCAACACCGGGGACGTGATCGACGGGGTCACCGCGATCGTCGACGGCATCAACCCCGACTGGGTGCGCCTGGAACGGCCGATGGTGAGCCTGTTCCCGCTCGCCACCGACCGCCTGGCGGTGATCTTCGACATCCCGCGCACGTGCCCGGCGGGCGACTACCTCGTCGTCGTCCGGGTGGTGTCGACGCTCGATGCCGAGCGCAGCAGCGTGCACGACTTCTGGCTGTCGGTCGGTGTCGTCACCCGGCTCGATGTCGAGCTGCGGCCCTCGATCGTCACCGGCGGGTCGGTCGCCCGGGTCGACGCGATCATCCGCAACACGGGGAACGCCACCGCCGAGGTGACGATCACCGCCCTCGAACCGACGCGCGTCGTCGACTGTCGCGCCGAGCCGGGGCGGATCGTGCTCGCCCACGGAGCCGAGGCCGTGCTGCCGATCCTGATGCGCGGACCGCGGCCATGGATCGGCCAACCGCTGCCGCGACAGGTGCACGTCGGCGTCAGCACCGGCAGCGGTCCGGGCGCGGTGGTGGTCGACCGGGTCGTCACGTTCAACCAGAAGCCGCGCATTCCGCGCGGGTTCATCACAGCGCTCACGCTGGCCGCGATCGTGGCCTTGTGGGCGTTGATCTTCCTGTGGGTCGTCACCGAGCTGCGCCGCGACGACCCGGCTCGCAAAGCGGTCGGCACGCACCTGTTCGAGGGCGCTCCGAACGTGCCCATCGCGGCGATCGCCGGCGAGGCCCGGGGCACGGTCACCGCCACCACCACCGGCCAGGGCCTGGCCCGGATCACGGTCGAGGCGTGGCGCGTCAAGGCCGACGGTTCGCAGGTGGCGGCTGGCTCGGCGGCCACCGGCGAGGACGGCACGTACGCACTTCCGAGCCTGATCCCGGGCCAGTACCGGCTGCGTTTCAGCGCCGAGGGCTTCGCCGACACCTGGTACACCGCTCCCCAAGCCGAGGGTGCGACGGGTGCCGCCGAGGCGACGGCCGGGGCGGGCGCCGGTTCGGGTGTTCCCGGCGACCTCGTGCGGATCGAGGCCACCAAGGTGCGCGGCGGGCTCGACGCCGCGATGGGTGGCGCGGCCGGGCAGCTCACCGGCCAGATCGCGCTCCCGCCCGGCTCGCTCGGCACACCGCTCACCGTGACGGCGACGCTGATCACCGACACCGGCGACGCCGACGCACCGCCGCAGGAGTTCACGCAGGTCACCACCGACGGGACCATCAACCTCGCCGGCCTGCCCACGCCGGGCACCTACCAGGTGACGGTCACCGGCCCCGGCTTCGCCACGCAGAGCTTCCAGCAAGACGTCGGCGGCGGGCAGGCGGCCACCCTCAACTCGGTCACCTTGGCGGCGGCCTCGGGGAGCATCGACGGCACCGTCCGCGACGGCACCGGCGCGTCACTCGGCGGCGTCACCGTCGTCGCTCGTTCTGGAGGCCAGGAGTTCCGCGCCACCACGCCCACCGCCGGGGCGGTCGGCGTGTTCCGGCTGGTCGACCTGCCGACTCCGGGCACGTACGTGCTGACGTTCGAGAAGGAGGGTTACAGCAGCCAGACCGTCGCCCTCGAACTCGCTGCCGGGGGCACCACCAACGTGTCGGCGACCCTCGTCGGCGGCGACGGCACGATCGGTGGCTCGGTGCTCGACGCCGACGGCAATCCGCTCGGCGGGGTGGTCGTCGAGGCGGTGTGCGACGGCTTCGTCGGCGCCGGGGCGACACTCACCACCAACGGCCCGGCCGGCACGGCCGGCAGCTTCGCCGTCTCCGGCCTGCCCGTGCCGAGCGACTGCACCGTGACGTTCTCGGCCCCCGGCTACCAGACCGAGACCTACCCGGCGGCATTCACCACCGCCGGCCTCGTTGGCATCGGCCCGGTCACCCTGCTCCCGGTGGACGCCACGATTGAGGGCGTCGTGCGCACCGGCGGCAACGGGCTCGGCGAGGTCACCGTCACCGTCACCGACGGCACGCGCTCGCAGGTGACCACGAGTGCCACCAACCCGGCCGGCGGGTTCGCCTTCGCCGACCTCCCGGCCGGCTCGTACACCCTGTCGTTCAGCCGCACCGGCTACGGCACCCGGGTCGTCCTCGTCGAACTCGCCGAGGGCGCGGCGGTCAGCGTCGACGTCAGCCTCGAGGTGCGCGGCTGATGCGCACCGTGGCGTTCCCCGAAACCGTCGACGTCGTCCCCGGCGATTCGGGCACGATCTCGGTGACGATCACCAACACGACGTCGGTCATCGACGCCTACCGCGTGCAGGTGTTCGGGCTCGACCCGGAATGGGTCACGGTCGATCCCCCCAAGCTGTCGCTGTTCCCCGGCCAGACCGAGCAGGTCGAGATCCACGTCCGCCTGCCCGACGACTACCCGGCGTCGCAACGCACGCTCGCCGTCAACGTCTCGTCCGACGACGATCCGGGCGCGTTCTCGCTGAGCCAGGTCGCACTCGCCGTGCAGCCCCGCACGCGTACCCGGGTGCGGCTCGACCCGGTGATGATCTCGGCTGGCCGCAGCGCCCGGTTCGGGATGGTCGTGTCGAACGAAGGCAACGCCGCCGTCACCGCCTACGGCTACGCCGTCGATCCCGAAGCGCTCGCCGAGTTCCGGTTCGATCCGCCAGCCGTGCTCGTCGCTCCCGGCCGCGAGCAGGTGATCGAGGTCACCGTCAGCGGCGGGCGGGCGTGGTTCGGCCAGCCGCGAGCGCGGACGTTGACGTTCGGTGTCATCACCGACCACGTCATCCCGGGCTCGCCCGACGCCCGCGTCGAAACGATCGGCACGTTCCTGCAACGGCCCCGCATCTCGCGCTGGTTGATCTCGCTGCTCGGGCTGCTCACCGCGGCGGCCGTGTTCGCGGCCGTGCTCAGCCGCACGTTCGACCGCGTCGTCGAAGAAGCGCGGGTGTCCGACGCGGTCCTCGATGCAGCCCTCGAACGCGACGCCGCCGGTGGCGCCGTGATCCCCACCAAACCGAGCACGATCACCGGGACCGTGCAGTCGGCGAGCACGAACCAAGGCATGTCGGGCGTCCAGGCCGAACTGTTCGTCGCCGAGAACACCGACGTACCGGTCGGGTCGGCAGCCACCGACGCGCAAGGGGTGTACACGTTCGCCAACCTCGGCGAGGGGAGCTACCTGGTGCGCTACAGCGGCGCCGGCGTGGATGCCACGTGGAACGGCGGGGTGGCCACCGCAGCCGACGCCGAACCGATCGAGGTCCCGATCGACGACGTCGTCGAACTGCCGCCGCTCACGATCGTCGGCACGCCCGTCGATGTCACCGGCGTGATCGCCGTCGACGACCCCGCCGGGGCCACGGTCAGCCTCGTCGTGCCCGGTCAGGCCGGTGCCGGAGCGGTGGTGGCCACGGCCACGCTCGCCCCCGACGGCTCGTTCACGCTGCCCGACGTGCCCTCGCCGGGCAACTACCAGATGATCGTCGAGAAGCCCGGCTCGCCGCCCGTCGTCCGCGACTTCGTGCTCGAACCCGGGCGGGCGACACCCGAGGTCGACGTCGCCGTGCTCGCCGGGCAAGGGATCATCTCCGGCACGGTCAGCGGCCCGCGCGGCCCGATCGGCGGGGCGACGATCACCGCCAACGACGGCACCCGCGAGGTCACCACGGTGTCGCTCACGGAAAGCCCGCTGGGTGCCTACGCGCTCCGCAACCTGCCCACCCCCGGGCAGTACACGATCACCGTCACGCGCGACGGCTACGCACCCGAAGCGCACACCGTGACCCTCACCAACGAGCAGCCGTCGGGCGTGTTCGACGCTCGCCTGCTGCCGGCCGAAGGCTCGATCCGCGGCCGCGCCACGGTCGCCGGGCAACCGGCCCGCGGCCTGTCTGTCACCGTCAACGGCGCCGGCATCACACGCACGTTGGGCGTCGTCAGCCAAGGACCGGCCGCCGGCACGTACACGATCACCGGCCTCGACGCCCCGGCCACCTACACGCTGACGTTCTCCGGTGCGGGCACGGTGCCGCAGGTGCGGGTCGTCGATCTCGACCCGGCGAGCGGGTCCGAGCACGCCAGCGGCATCGACGTCGCCCTGTCGCGCGAGGTCACCGCCGTCACCGGCATCGTCCGCGGCCCCGACGGCGCACCGCTCGCCGAAGCCACGGTCACGCTCAGCGACGGCACGCTCTCGCGGTCGATGCCGACCGCCCACGAACCGCTCGGCCAGTTCGCGTTCTCGGGGGTCCGGCCGGGTGCCTACACGCTCACCGCCAGCCGGCTCGGCGCCGAACCGGTCACCGTGCTCGTCAACGTTCCGGCTGGGGCGCCCGTGTCGTCACTCGACCTGCAGCTCGGCCAGCAAGCGAGCATCGTCGGGCAGGTGAGCGGGTTCGACCCGACCACGCGCACGGTCACGGTGCGGCTGTTCGCGCCCGAGCAGTTCCCGCAAGGCCAAGCGCTCGCCACGGTCACCTCCGACGCCACCGGCGCGTTCACGTTCACCGGCCTCGCCGCCCCGGCCAACTACGTGGTCGCCGTGTACGCCGGGCCAACCGCCGCCGACCCGCTCGACTCGCGAGCGGTCGCCACCGAGCCCGGCCGCCCGGTGTTCGTCCCGCCGTTCACGGTGACGCTCCCATGACGGTTCAAGCATCGGTGCTCAGCGACCCGATCGAGGCCGCGCCCGGCGAGATCACCGCCGTTCACGTCGGCCTGCACAACGACGGATCGAGCCCCGCCAGCGTGCGGATCCGAGTCGTCGGCCTGGCGAGTGCGCCGGGCGGCCCAGCCGACACGATGCTCACGGTGCCCGCCGGCTCGGCGACCACGTGCATGGTGCCCGTCAGCGTGCCCGCCGAACTCGGCATCGGCCAGCATGCCGCCGGCCTCGAAGTGCACACCGATCGCCCTGGCGAGCGGGCCAGCCTGGTGGCCTTCACCGTGTCGGTCAGCTCGGTCGACCGGGTCGAGCTGACACCCGTGCCGAGCACCGTGCGCGGTCTGCGCACCGCCAAGCTGCGCGTCGACGTCGCCAACTTCGAACCGGTGCCCGTCGAGCTCGACCTGTCCGCCACCTCGCCCGACGCGGCGGTGCGCTTCAAGCGCCCGCGCGTGCGCGTGCTCCCCGGACAGCGGGCCCTCGTCAGCGGCCGCGTGCGCGGGCCGCGGCGCTGGGCCGGCGAACCCACCCAGCACACGCTCGTGATCACCGGCCAGGGCCGCTCCTCGGCCACCACCACCACGGCGGTGTTCGTGCAGCGCCCGTTGTTCGCCCGCAAGCTGCGCGGGGCGCTGGCGGGCGTGCTCGTGATCGCCCTGTGGCTGGGGGCGATCGGCGGGTTCGTCTGGTGGTGGCAAGAACGTGGCGACGAACCGCTCGCCGACGGCGCGTACCGGGCGCTCGACACCGACGGCGACGGCGTTCCCGACGTCTACGAGACGTCCGACGGAGCTCGCATCACGGCCGTCGACACCGACGGGGACGGCGTGCCCGACCTGTTCACCCTGCCCGACGGCACCCAGGTCATCGGCACCGACACCGATGGCGACGGCCAACCCGACGCGTTCACCGACACCGCCGGCAACCCCGTCGCGAACCCGCTCGGCGGCCCGTCCTCGGGTGGTCCGGCGGGCGGGGGTGGCGACATCGCCGCCGGCCCCGACGCGGATGCAGACGCCGGGGTTCCACCGGCGCCGGGTTCGGCGGTCGTGCGCGGCACCGTGCGGGCACCCGGGG
>JAEZFY010000283.1 GCA_023417265.1 Actinomycetes bacterium
CCGCGTCCGGCCTGCTCGAGTCGTCCGCGTTCGAGGTGCGCGACGCCAACCGCAACGTCGCCGGCGCGCCGGTGACGTTCGTGGCGCTGCGCACCGCGGCGGGCGAGGCGCAGCACGCCGTCCACGCGCTGCAGACTCCTTCCGATCCGGAAATCGTCGGCGGGTGGGAGTTGCGCACGCTGATCGACGACCTGCAGGAGCGCACCGCAGCCGCACTCGATCCGCTCACGGCGGCGTACGTCGAGCCCGCGCGCGTCGCCGTGGTCGCCACACCGGTCGCGAGCGGCGTGGCGGACGAACCGTGGGTGGGTGGCGTCGCCCTCGCCGATGCCTCGCCGTGTGCGGTCATCGACGACCCAACCGCCCTCGCCGCCCTGCAGGGACGGATCGCCGGCCAACGCTATGACGACGGCGGCGTGACCTATTCGGTGCGGGCGTACCAGCTGATTCCGGGCGAGCGCTCCTGTTACGGCGCGGTGCCCTCCGCCGAGGAACCGGTGTCGGCCACCGATGTGATCCGCATGACCGTGCAGCCGATGTTCCCCGTCGTTGCGCCGTTCGTCGGCGGCGGCCCGCAGGTGGTCGTCTACGGCGATGGCACGGTGCTCACCGAGTTCGCCGGCCTGTTCGACGCACAACCGATGGTGTGGCCCTACCAGGCCGGCCGGATCAGCCCGGACGTCGTCAGCGACCTGCTCACCGAGGCCGACGCGGCGGGGCTGTTCGACGCCGCGGTCAGCCTGCCGTTCCGACCCGATGTCGCCGACGCCCCGGTGACGACCGTGGTGCTGCGCGACGGCGCGCGGCACATCACCCACCAGGTCGCCGCACTCGCCACGCCGGGCGACGACGAGCCGGCCGCCGTGGCTGCCCTGCGCGAGTTCACCGGAGCGTTGGCGGCCGCAACCGACCCGGCCCGGTTCGCCGGCGACACCGCCGACTACCAGCCGCAGATCCTCGCGATCGCGGCCGCTCCCGTCGGCGAGCCCGCCGGCGGCGCGCGGTCGTGGCCCGGGGCGTGGCCTCCCGACGGGTTCGCCGAGTGCACCCTGGTCAGCGACCCGGTGGTGATCGACGAGCTCACCGGCCGGCTGGCGGGCGAGCGCTACGAGGTCGACGGCGTCGTCTACGCGATCGCTGCCCGGGTCGCCTTCCCCGGCGACCCCAGTTGCTGACCCTCGGACCGGTGCTGAGCCGGTGCCCGGCACTCTCGTCGCTTCCCGAAAACATCAATGCGCTGAACCTCCAGGCACGCCGGCGGAGCGCCAATTCGTAGGGTTTCTCCCGATGCCCTCGCGGCCGCCGAATTCGTACGGTCGGCTGCATGCGCACGTCCTCTGCCATCGCCGCGGTCACTGCTCTCGCGGCCGGCCTCGCCGCCGCGGTGGCGGTGCTGGTCAGCCCGCTCCCGGCCGCCGCCGCCGACGCCAACCTCGTGCCGATCCAACCGGCGCGCCTGCTCGACACCCGCCGCTGCACGCAATGCGTCACCGTCGACGGCAACTTCGCCGGTGTCGGCGCGCTCGCCACGGGGGCGACGCTGACCCTCGACGTCGGCGGCCGGGGCGGCGTCGACGCGGACGCGGTGGCGGTGCTGCTCAACGTCACCGCGGTCGCGCCGGTCGGGCCCGGCTACCTCACCGTGTTCCCGTGCACGGCCGAGCGGCCGCACGCCTCCAACGTCAACTACGTGGCCGGTGACGTGGCCGCCAACGCCGTGCTGGCCAAGCTCTCGCCGGCGGGTCAGGTGTGCATCTATGCCAAGGCCGGCACCGACGTGGTGGTCGACGTCAGCGGGTACGTGCCTCCGGCCGGGGCGCCCGTGCCGATCGGGCCGGCCCGCCTGCTGGAGACCCGGCTCGGTGCGGGCGACGTCACGGTCGATCACCTGCACGAGCACGTCGGCCGCCTCGGGGCGGGTCAGACGGTCGAGTTCCAGGTGTGGGGCCGCGGCCAGGCCGGCGACAGCGTGCCCGGCAACGCCCAAGCGGTGTATCTCAACGTCACCGCGATCGCCCCGGACGGGCCCGGGTTCCTCACGGTGTACCCGTGCAGCGCCACGGTCCCGGCCGTCTCCAACGTGAACTACACGGCCGGTGACGTGGCCCCGAACTCGGTGCTCGCCACCGTGTCGCCGCGGGGCACCGTGTGCATCTTCACGAAGGCTGCGGTCGACGTGATCGCCGACGTCAACGGGTACCTCCCACCGGGAGGCAACCGGGTCGCGATCAGCCCCGCCCGGTGCGCCGACACGCGCACCACCGCCGAGGGCGGCAACACGTTCGACGGGCTGTTCCTGGGGCACGGGCGGCTGCCCGCCGGCGGCACCTACGCGGTGACGATCGCCGGGCGCTGCAACGTCGGCGGAGATGCCTCGGCCGCCTACGTGAACGTCACCGCCGTCAACCCCTCGGCGGACGGGTTCCTCACCGTGTGGCCGTGCGACCAGCCCCGGCCGACGGCCAGCAACGTCAACTACACGCCCGGCGCCGTGCAACCCAACAGCGTGCTTGCCAAGATCAGCCTCGACGGCTCCGGTCAGATCTGCATCTTCAGCAAGGCCGCCACGCACGTGATCGTGGACGCCAACGGCTACGTGCCGGCCGTGGGTCTGGCCGGCATCGTCGAGCTGGGCGTCGGCTCGGGCTACTCGTGTGCCCGCAACACCGACGGGCTCGTGCGCTGTGTCGGCGATCACGTCACGATCGGTGCCGGCCCGCGCGAGCTCGGCGCGTCAGCCAACCCGACGCCGGTGCTCGGCGTGACGGGCGCGGCGGGGCTCGACGTCGACAACGGTCACGCCTGCGCCGTGCTGGTCGACGGCAGCGCCCGCTGCTGGGGCCACAACGACGACGGCCAACTCGGCGACGGGACCACGCTCGGCGAACCCGGGCTCGGCTACGTCGCCCGCCAGACGCCGGTGCAGCCACCCATCACCGGGGTGCTCGACATCGCCGTCGGTGGCGCCTGGAACGGACACACGTGCGCGATCGTCGAGGCCGGCGTGCGCGACGCCGTGCGCTGCTGGGGCGACAACTACTTCGGCCAACTCGGCCGTTCGACCGCCCCGGCGACGGAGAGTGCCGTGCCGATCGACGTCACGCTCCCCGGCGCTGCCTCGCCGGTCGAGATCGAGGCTGGGCACGCCGGCACGTGCGTGCGCATGTCCGACGCCACCGTCCACTGCTGGGGGCAGGTGCTGGTCGGCCAGCCGACACCGAAGCTGATCGCCTTGTCGGGCGCCGCGGTCGACGTGTCGGTCGGCACCTCGGCCTGTGCCGTCACCGTCGCCGGCACGGTCGCCTGCTGGGGGCCGGGTCTGCGCGGCCAACTCGGCGACGGCAACGAGGTCAGCTCGTTCGTGCCGGTGCAGGCGGCCGGGGTCGCCGGGGCGGCGTCCGTGTCGGTCGGCGTCGAGAGCGCGTGCGCCACGCTCGCCACGGGCACGGCGATGTGCTGGGGCGCCAACACCTACGGCCAGCTCGGCCGCGGCACGTCGAGCGACAAGGAGCCGCTGCCGGCGCCCGTGACCATCGTGGCCGGCCACGTGGCGCACACGGTGACCAACATGGGATCGACGTGTGTGCTCCTCGTCGACCAGACCGCCCGATGCTGGGGCTTCAACCTCGCCGGCCAACTCGGCGTCCGCGTCAACGGCGACTCGGCCGGACCGGTGCGCTGGGGGGCCGGAGCGCTCGCCGCCACCTCGCTCTGAACCGTCACTGGCGCTGAATCGTCGCGTGGCGCTGAGCTGTCACGCGGCGCCGAGCTGTCACGCGGCGCGGAGCTGTCAGGTGGCGCGAGCTGTCACGCGGCGCCGAGCTATCACGCGGCGCGGAGCTGTCACGCGGCGCCGAGCTATCACGCGGCGCGGAACGTGTCGATCATCAGGCGCACGTCGGGGGCGAGCGGGTACAGGATCGGGCACGTGCACCCGGTGGCGACGTACTCGGCGACCTTGGCGCGAACCTCGTCGGGCGTGCCCGAGGCGGTGATCATCTGGACGATCTCGTCGGGCACCAGCTTGCTCGCGGCGACGACCTGGTCGTGGGTGGCCGGCCACGTGAGCACCTGGCCGATCTCGTCGAGCAACTCCTGCGGGACGCCGGACGCCTTCATGATGTGCGGCTGCTGGCCGAGGTACTGGGTGACCAGGAGGCGGGCGCCGTCGAGCGCGGCCTGGCGGTCGGTGTCGACCGAGCACACGATCAGCTGCGGACGGTCGATGTCGTCGACGGTGCGGCCGGCCTTGGCGGCCCCGCGCCCGAGCGCTTCGAGCGCGCCGACGTTGTAGGCGGGCGACACGAGGTAGTTGAGCACCGCCCCGTCGGCGATCTGCCCGGTGAGCTCCATCATCTGCAGGCCCGTCGCGCCGATGTAGATCGGCACGTCTTTGGGCCGCCGTTCCTGGTGCACGTAGTCGAGCTCGACCCCGTCGAGGTGGGCGTGGTAGCCGTCGTAGGTGACGGTTTCGTTGGCGAGCAGGGCGCGCACGACGTCGACCACCTCGCGCATCACCTTGAGCGGCCGGTCGCGGCTGATGCCGACCTTGGCGGCGAGCGGGTCCCACCACGCGCCGAGCCCGCAGATGATGCGCCCCGGGGCGAGGTCGTCGAGCGTGGAGAACGTCGACGCCAGGCGCGCCGGATTGCGGGTCCAGATGTCGATCACGCCCGACCCGATCTTGATCGTGTCGGTGGTGGCCGCGAACGCCGCCATCGGCACCACCGCGTCGCGCACGAGCCGACTGTCGGCCTGCCACACCGCGTCGAATCCGGCCGCCTCGGCGTACTGCACGAGTTCGATGCCCTCGCGGATCGGGTGGGCATCTTGCAGATAGAGCGCCATCGGCACCCCGGCCAGGGCGTCGGCGGGGATCGGCTGGGCGGCCGCGGCGGCGGTGTCGGACATGCCCCGATCATCGCACGCCGGGCAACGGCCAGGATCGGGCGAGCACCGGAACCCCCATCTATGCCGCCCGCGAACCGCCGCCGACCGTCTTGGACGGCGTCGGTACCGAGCGTGTGCCGACTGTCACCTGTAACCGGATTGCAACCTTGATCGATCAAGGGCCACACTGCCGGGCGTGAACGTACGCGGGCGGGCCAACAGCTTCGGGAGCGCGGTCGCGCGCCGAGCCTGGTCGCGGGCCGGACAGCTCGTCGACGGCGTCGCCCTGTCGCCCAAGCGCCGGGCGTTCACGCTCTCGTCGCGCATGGCGGTGCACCTCGCCGGCTGTTCGGTCATCGCTATCGGCGTCGGCCTGATGCTGTGGAACGACTTCGGCCCCGGTCCGCTCGACGTGATGATCGGCGCCGTGCGCACGCACTCGGGCCTGCCGCTGACGTTCGCCGTGTGGGCCACAACCGGCACGCTGCTGCTCGTCGCCTGGGCGCTCGGCCGGCGGCCGGGCTTCGGCAACGTCGTCACGATCCTGAGCGTCGGTCCGATGATGCAGCTCACGCTGGGTGCGCTCGGTCCGTTCGCAGCGCCCGAAGCGGTGCCCGCCAAGATCGCCCTCCACGTCGTCGCCACGGCCATCGTCGGGCTCGGCGCCGGGATGAACCTGTTCGCCCGGCTCGGCGCTGGTACCAGCGAACTGCTGGCGACCTCGCTCGCCGCGCGCACCGGCTTCGGTGAGGCGCGCGTGCGGATGGCGCTCGAGCTCACGTGGCTGGTGGCCGGCATCGCCCTCGGCGGCCCGATCGGGCTCGGCACCGTGATCGTGGCGCTGCTGATCGGGCCGTTTGTCGCCCGCGGGTTCCGCACCGTCGACACCGCGGTCAGCTCGGCCCGGGTGGCCACCCGGCGCCAGATCGAATGGGCCCGTGGCCCGGTCGTCGCTCCCGACGTCACCGGGCCGATCCCGGTGTTGACGCTCAGCGCCGGCGACTGATCACCCGGTCGGCTCACGCCAGCCGGGCGTGCAGGCGCGCCGCCTGTTCGCCGGCCTTGGCCCGCACCTCGTCGAGGTCGACCCGCGTCGGGCGCCCGTCGCGCACGAGCACCTCGCCGCTCGCCGACACCACGTCGATCGCGCGGATGCCCGGCGTGAACGCCACGTGCCACGCCGAGTCGACCTGGTCGTAGCTCCACGTCACCGTGTCGTCGGCGGCTTCGGGCACGAGTGCGTAGCCGCCCTGCAGCCACTGCCAGGCGGTGTCGGGTGACGCTGACACGTCGTCGGCGCGGTGGGCGACGTAGGCGAGCCGGAACTCCTCGAGCATGTCGGCGCCGATCCCGTCGGTGCCGAGCACGACCCGGTTGGTGCGCCGCGCCGGGGCGGCGTAGCCGACGGCGTTGTTCATGTTGCTGCGTGGATTGTGGGCGATCGTGCCGGGCAGCTCGCGGTCGAGGCTGACGCAATGGACGAGCAGCCAGTCCGGCTGGGCGAGCCCGGCCAGCCGGTCGCCGGCGCCAACGTCGTCCGGGCCTTCGGCGACGTGGATGTGGACGCCGACCCCGAGGTCGGTGGCCAACCCGGCAGCGGCTTCGAGCGTGGCGTCAGAGCACGTGAACGCGGCGTGGATGCCGACCAGCCCGCGCCCGCCGGCGCGCAGGAAGCGCTCGTTCTCCGCCAACCCGCGGCGGGCCCCATCCGCGCCGTGCCGATCGGTGACGCCGTACGCGCACACCACCCGGACCCCGACCTCGGCGCAGGCCGCAGCGATCACGTCGAGGCTGCCCTCGATCGCGTTCGGGCTCTCGTGGTGGTCGACGATCGCGGTGGTGCCGCACATCAGGGCTTCGGTCGCGCCGAGCAGCGCCGAGGCGTGCAGCATCTCGAGGTCGAGCGCGGTGTCGAGCCGCCACCAGATCTGTTCGAGGATCGTCCGGAACGACGACGGCTGGGTGGGCGGGGCCGGCATGCCCCGGGCGAGTGCCGAGTAGAGGTGATGGTGGGCGCACACCATGCCCGGCGTGGTCGCGGTCACGC
>JAEZFY010000316.1 GCA_023417265.1 Actinomycetes bacterium
AGCTGATCGTGCCGGCGCCCCCCGAGGTGCCGGGCGCGACCCGCAGGTACCCCGAACTGGTGGGCTGCGCGACGCTGATCGACAACACCGCCGCGTTCACCCCGGCTGAGGGGAGCCCTGCACGCCCCGCAGCCTGGACCGACACGTCGGTGTTCGCCGCGAGGGTGCTGCACGTGGTGGTCGGACACAGCCCCGACCCGGCGCCTCGGGTGTCGACAAGGCGGGCCGGGGTGGTCGCGGTGTAAGTGGAACCGGCGTCGCCGTCCGCGCTGGTGTAGTAGCCCGAGATGTCGACGATCGCGTGTGCCGTGCGGCTGTTACCCAACATCGACAAGGCGATCTTCCCGTCGATCACCGGGATGATCGCGAACTGGTCGACCGATTGGCCGGCCGCGAAGTTCAGCGATGCCGCCGCGCTGGTACCGGTGTCGTTGACCCGCACCGTGCCCGACAGGTTCGGCTGCGTGACCGTCACGGTCGCGGCGACCGCTTCGACATCGGCGGACGGCACCGGCGACACCCCGACGGTCACCTCCAGCGGGGTGCCCGACGCGAGCAGCGCGCACGGTGACGGCACGCAGGTGCCGGTGCCGTTGCGGGTGTCCAAGACCCGGGTCGGGGCGATCTCGTGGTACTGGCCCTCACCACCCGGCTGCAGCTCCGTCGAGGAGACCCCGACGAGCCGGTTCGCCGAGTCATACGACAGTTGGCGGGTGGCGCCGTTGGCGTACGCCTCACCGGTGCGGTTCCCCGAATCGTCGAAGTCGAACAGGGTCGCCCCTGACGGCGGGGTCGCACACGCCCCGGTCGCCCCCGACGGGGACGCCCAGCACAGCTGGTTCGCCTCATCGAACGCCTGGGAGGCGCCATCAGAGCGCACGATCAAGTTGTCCGCCGCGTCGCAATCCAGGACCGCCGCGTTGACCTGAGACAGCTGGTCCAACGGGTTGTGCCCGTAGCTCTCATCCGCCCCGGGCAGCCCTGTCGCGTCCGCGGACGTGATGCGACCGTTCGCGTCACGGCTCCCGTAGTCGATCGACCCGAGCGTGGTGGCGCCTTGGGTGTAGGTGATGGCGGTGAGCCGGTCTGCGTCGTCGAAGCTGAACACATCGACGTTCCCCGTCGAACTCGGGTAGGTGATCTGCTCCAAGTTGGAGCTCTCGTCGTAGCCGAACGAGCCGATCCCGCCGAGCCAGTCGGTCAGTCCGGTCCACCGTCCTGCGTCGTCGAAGCCCCGGGTGACGGTCTTGTTCCCCGGATAGGTGATCGAGGTCTGCAACCCGCGCTTGTCGTAGGTGTAGGCGACGGCATCGCCGTTACCGGATGTGGTCGCCTCGAGCTCGCCGAAGGGGTTCCAGTCCCAGCTCGAGGTGCCGGTGCCATCCGTCATGGCGGTGCGCCGACCCGCCTTGTCGTAGGCGAGACCGGTCACATCCGGTGTGATGATGCCGTCGTCGTCGCTGTGGATCACCGACGTGACCTCGTTCTCGGCGTTGTAGCCGAACGTCGTGCACCGCTCAGCAGGCGTCGCCGAGCAGTCCCCGCCGTGGGCCTGCACCCACACCCGCCGGCCCCCGACGTCATACCCATACGCAGTGACCCGGCCCAGCGGGTCCGTCGCCGACACCATGCGCCCGGCCGGGTCGTAGGTGTAGCTGGTTGCCTCACCCGCGCCGTCCAAGCGCGTCTTCAACGACCCGTCGCCGTAGTACTCGAACTCGAGCGTCGAGGCGTCAGGCCGTTCCACCGCTGTCACGCGACCCGCAAGGTCGTAGGCGTAGGTGGTGCGGTTGTCCGACGCGTCCTCCTCCCACAACAACAACCCGGTCGTGCCGTAGTGACGTTCGCTCTCCGCTCCCTCCGGGTCGACCACCGCGATCGTGCGTCCCGCGCTGTCATGATCGAACGTCGTCGTGAAGTCGGCCGGTGTCGCGCCCGAGGCGTTGCCCCGCGGTGACACCACCCAGGTCAACCATCCCGCGTCGTTGAACCCGTAGGTCGACTCGTTGCCCAGCGGGTCCTCCCCACCGATCCGGTCCCCCGTGTCGGGGTCATAGGTGTAGGCCCACACCTTGCCCTCCGGGTCCGTGACCGACGTGACGTCCTCCGGATGGGCGGGGTCGCCGTAGCTGTAGGTGGTCGTGCGGACCGGGTCCCCGTCCTCGGCGTCCGCGTTCGCGGACACCGACAGCAGGTTCCCGTTGTCGGTGTCCCAGGAGAACTCGGTGCGAGAGCCCTCGCCGTCCTCAACCCACTCCGGGAGATCGAGGGCACCGAACTCCGCCGTGTAGCGCACCTCGCCCGCGACCGTTGTCGTCACCCGGTTCCCGGCGAGGTCGTACTCGTGCTCGGTCACCACCCCGTTCGGATCCTCCTCACGAACCACACCCAAGGACGCCCAGTCGTACTCGAAGTGCCAAGTGGCCTCTTGGGGCGTTCCCGGGGCGACGGTGACGGACTCACGAAGTCCGCGCAGGTAGGTGTCGATGCGCGTGCGGAGCACCGGCGGGGAAACGGCTCCGTCGACCGTCTCGGTCACCGTCGTCTGCCCCGTCGCAGGCGTGTCGTACGCGAACGTGGTGCGGTTATCCAGCTCGTCGTCCTGCCACACCACCCGACCCTCGGTGTCGTAGTGGTTCTCCACCACCGCCCCCGACGCACCGCCGTGGTTCGCCGGCTTGCGCATCGTCAACATCCGATGCGACCCGTCATAGGTGAACGACCACACCCCACCGCCCGTGTCGGTGTACGACGCCAGATCGCCGTCGAGCTCGTAGCTCATCGTCACGGCCTGCGGCGTCGAGGAGTCCTTGCCCGGGCCGGCCACCTGGGCGATCCGCCCGCCCGACCACGTGAAGTCCAACCGGCGCCCGGCCGGGTCCTCGACGTAATCCAACTCAGAGCCGGAGTACACCAAGTCGGTCGTGTTCCCGTGCAAGGTACTGATCGACGTCAGCCGCCCGGCGGAGTCGAATTCGAACGACCGCGCGTGGCGGCGCGTGAACGTGAAGGAGCCGTTCGGATTCTCCAACAGCGTGGCCCTCGCACGCGACGGCGCTTGCCATCCGCCCGATACTGGAAAGAAGCGGACCGTCGTGCCGTTCTCCTGGTGGACGAGCATCGTGCCGTCGGGTTCCTCGTCGAGTCGCATCCCATACGAGTGCGACCAGCCGGGACCAAGTCCGACGTCTGAAGCCGTGTCGATGGAGTTGTACGCCACTCCCCACGAGAGGCACGGCTGTCGCCCTGGGACGAAGGTTCCCGGCAAGGGCATGTGCAGGTTGCCCGACTCCGTGTTGACCGGGTCCCCGGCCACTCCGTTGTGCTCACAGTCATCGTCCTCAGCAGGGTTGTCCCCCATGAGCTCCGGGTCCTCGAGCGCGGCACAATCGATGCCTTCGGTGCCGCTGACCTCGATCTTCATCTCCCATTCGGCGGAGGCCGGATCGTACGGGTACGGCCGCGGTCTCGTGCCGACGTAGACGAACTGGCTTGGCTGTCCTCCGAGGCTGAAATCTCTGCCGGTGTGCCACGAGACGGTTCCAGGAGAGGTGTGCTGCTCGTTCACTTGGTGGGAGTGCTCGTACATCGCAAGTTCCACACCGGCTTCCGAGACGAAACGCGTGGACACGGCGAGTTGAGCCCGCCAGAAGGCCGCTGCTAGCCGCTTGACTGCAACGCCATCGAGCGTCGTCGTGATGAGGCCTCCTGACGGCACCCAGACCCTGGTGTAACTCCATTCGCTCGGTTGTCCGCGTTCGTAACTGCCCGACATGGATCCGCCCCCGCACACGAGCGGAGCCGTCTCGAGGCTTCCGGTTCCGTCGCCAGCTGACGCATCATTCGGCGCTGTCAACGACGATGACGGCCCCCCGATAAGCACCGACGCGATGATGCTCAGCGCCACCAGCATCCGAAGGGTCACCGCATTCAGTTGGTGCCGTCGCATTTGGCCGTCCCCCTGCCGATTGTGCCGCTCGTCATCGGCCCAAGGGCTGTCGAACTTGAGGGCGGGGTCGGGCACGAGACGACCCTAGGCGGCGACTGCCCCGCCGACGACGGCCTCCACCGGCCCTTCCACCGTGTCGACCGAGGCGAAGAGCACGACGCTCTGGCCGGGCGCGACGCGCCGACGCGGCTCGTCCCAGCGCACGGTGAGCCTGCCGTCCGACTCGGCGACGATGCGACCGGGCGCCGGTTCGCCGTGCGCCGAGCACTGCGCCTGCACCGGCCCCTCGACGGGCCCGTCGGCCCACACCACCTGGGTCAGCGGCACCTCGTCGCGCAGCAGACGCTCCGGCGGCCCGACCGTCACCGTCGCCGCGGGCACGTCGACGTCGACCACGAAGCGGCGTCCCTTCCCGCCGGCCAGCTCCAGCCCGCGGCGCTGCCCGATCGTCACCAGCTCGACCGCGTCGACGGTGCCCAGGGTGTTGCCCTCGACGTCGACGACCGTGCCCGGGTGCAGCTCCGCTCGGGCTGACAGGAACTCACCCCGGCCGCGCGAGCGGGTGATGAAGCAGACGTCCTGGCTGTCCGGCTTCGCCGCGGTCCGCAGCCCCAGTCGCGCCGCCACGTCACGCACCTCGGCCTTGGTCAGGTGACCGATCGGGAACATCACCCGCTCCAGCTCCGCGGCGCGCAACGGGTGCAGCACGTAGGACTGGTCCTTCGCCGAGTCCGCGCCACGGGCGATGCGACGGGTGCCGTCGGCGCACTCGACGATGCGGGCGTGGTGGCCGGTGGCGACGGCGTCGAAGCCGAGCACCTCGGCCCGGCGCAGGAGCAGGTCGAACTTGAGGTGCCGGTTGCACTCCACGCACGGGTTCGGTGTGCGCCCCGCCAGGTGGTCGGCCACGTAGGGCGACACGACGTGCTCGTCGAACTCGCGGCCGAAGTTGAACACGTGGTGGTCCACGCCCAGCTGCGCCGCCGCGCGCCGCGCGTCCTCGACGTCGGACACGGAGCAGCAGCCGGTGTCGGACTCACCGCCCCACAGCTTCATCGTGACGCCGACGACCTCGTGGTCCTGCTCGGCGAGCAGCGCCGCGGCGACAGAGGAGTCCACCCCGCCTGACAGGGCGGCCAACACCTTCACCAGAGCCCGCTCATCCGAGCCGCCTCATCCGAACTCGCGGACCCGCTGCACCGCCGCGGGCACCGCACGCAGGGCAACGTCGACGTCCGCGTCGGTCGAGTCCCAGCCGAGCGACAGACGCAGCGAGCCGCCGGCCCGTGCTGGATCGATCCCCATCGCGGCGAGCACGTGGGACGCCTCCTGCGCACCCGAGGAGCACGACGAGGCGGCCGACGCGGCGACGCCCTCGGACTCCAACAGGAACAGCAGCGTCTCGGAGTCCACGCCCTCGATGCAGATGTGCAGGATCGACGGCAGCACCTCGAGTGCATCCGCGCCGTCGGTCGGCACCGTCTGGTGCAGGCCCGGCACCGTGGCACGCAGGCCGTCGGCAAGCCGGTCGCGCAGCTTGGCGATGCGTGCGCGTCCCTCCTCGCGCTCCGCGGCCGTCGCCTCGAGCGCGGCGGCGAACCCGACGATGCCAGCCACGTTCAGCGTGCCGGAGCGACGGCCGCGCTCCTGGCCACCCCCCAGCAGCAGCGGGCGCAGGTGTGCGTGCCGACGTGCGACGAGTGCTCCGATGCCCTTCGGTCCGCCGAGCTTGTGCGCGGACACGGACACCAGGTCGGCGCGCGCCGCGGCGACGGTCAGGTCCATCCACGCGGCGGCCTGCACGGCGTCGGTGTGCAGCGGCACGCCCGGCACCTCGGGCTCGTGCGCAGCCACCACGTCGGCCACGGCGGCCAGGTCGTTGACGACGCCGGTCTCGTTGTTGGCGAGCATGACCGACACGACCGACACCTCGGTGCCCAGCTCGTCGAGCACGCCCGCGAGCTGCTCCAGGTCCACCCGACCGTGGCGGTCGACGCCGACGAGCCTGCCGCCGAGCGCCTGCACCGGGTCCAGCACCGCGTGGTGCTCCACCGCCGAGCACACCGGCACTCCCGGTCGCGGCGGCATGCCACCGCTGACGGCGTGGTTGTCGGCCTCGGTCCCCCCGGAGGTGAACACGACCTCGCCCGGGTCGCAGCCCAGCACGGCGGCGATCCGCTCTCGGGCCTCGTCGACGGCGCGCACGGCGTCGCGGGCCAGCACGTGGGCGCCCGACGGGTTGCCGTAGCGGCGCGAGCCGAACGGCTCCATCG
>JAEZFY010000336.1 GCA_023417265.1 Actinomycetes bacterium
CCCGCGGCGAGCTCGACCGGTTGGTCGCCGCGTTCGGTCGCGACCGGGTGCTGGTCGAGCTGTGGGACCACGGCGACCCGCTCGACGCGCACCGCAACGACGCGCTCGCCGCGCTCGCCCGCCAGGCCGGGGTGGGTTGCGTGGCCACCAACAACGTGCACTATGCGGCCCCGCCGCAACGCCGCCTGGCCACCGCCGTCGCCGCCGTGCGGGCCCGGCGTTGCCTCGCCGAGATCGACCCGTGGCTCCCGGCCGGAGCCGCTGCCCATCTGCGTTCGGGGGCCGAGCAGGCACGCCGGTTCGCCCGCTATCCCGGGGCGGTCGAGCTGGCGGCCGAGATCGGCCGGGCGGCGGCGTTCGACCTGTCCCTCGTGGCGCCCAACCTGCCGCCGTTTGCGTGCCCACCGGGGCGCAGCGAGATGGCGTTCCTGCGCGAGGTCGTCGAGGCCGGGGCCACCGTGCGCTACGGCCCCCGCTCCGGCCCGCCGGCGGCGCACGTCAAACCCGAGCACTTCGCCCGGGCGTGGCCCACGCTCGACCGCGAACTGCGCATCATCGAGCAGCTCGGGTTCGCCGGCTACTTCCTCGTCGTGTGGGACCTCGTCGAGTACTGCAAGCGCAACGGCATCTTCTGCCAGGGTCGCGGCAGCGCGGCCAACTCGGCGGTCTGTTACGCGCTCGGCATCACCAACGCCGACGCGGTGTCGCTCGGGTTGCTGTTCGAGCGCTTCCTGTCGCCCGAGCGCGACGGGCCACCCGACATCGACATCGACATCGAGAGCGACCGCCGCGAGGAGGTGATCCAGTACGTGTACGACAAGCACGGCCGGCATCACACCGCCCAGGTCGCCAACGTGATCACCTACCGCGCCCGCTCGGCGATCCGCGACATGGCCAAGGCGCTCGGCTACTCCACCGGCCAGCAGGACGCGTTCTCCAAGCGGGTCGACGGGTGGGGCTCGGTCGACAGCGCCGACGAGCTACCCGCCGAGCTGCGCGAGCTGGCCCTCCAGATCGAGGACGCCCCGCGGCATCTCGGCATCCACTCGGGCGGGATGGTGATCTGCGACCGGCCGGTGATCGAGGTCTGCCCGGTGGAGTGGGGCCGCATGGACAAGCGCTCGGTGCTGCAGTGGGACAAGGACGACTGCGCCCGGGCCGGGCTGGTGAAGTTCGACCTGCTCGGGCTCGGCATGTTGTCGGCGTTGCGCTACGCGATCGAGCTGATCGAGGAGCACCGCGGCTACCGGATCGACCTGGCGACGTTGCCGCAAGAAGACGCGGTGTACGAGATGTTGTGCCGGGCCGACACGGTCGGCGTGTTCCAGATCGAGTCGCGGGCGCAGATGGCGACGCTGCCGCGGCTCAAACCGCGCACGTTCTACGACCTCGTCGTCGAGGTCGCCCTGATCCGCCCCGGCCCGATCCAGGGCGGCTCGGTGCACCCGTACATCCGCCGCCGCAATGGCCAGGAACCGATCACGTTCCTGCATCCGCTGCTCGAGAAGTCGTTGGGCAAAACGCTCGGGGTGCCGCTGTTCCAGGAGCAGCTGATGCAGATGGCGATCGACGTCGCCGGGTTCACGCCGGCCGAATCCGACGAGTTGCGCCAGGCGATGGGCGCCAAGCGTTCGGCGGCGCGCATGGAGGCCCTGCGCGAGCGCCTGTTTGCCGGCATGGCGCAACGCGGCATCACCGGCGACACCGCCGAACAGATCTTCACCAAGATGAAGGCGTTCGCCAGCTACGGCTTCCCGGAGAGTCACTCGGTGTCGTTCGCCTACTTGGTGTATGCGTCGGCGTGGATCAAGTACCACGAACCGGCGGCGTTCTGCGCGGCCCTGATCAAGGCCCAGCCGATGGGGTTCTGGTCGCCGCACACGCTCGTGCAGGACGCCCGCCGGCACGGCGTCGCGGTGCGTTCCCCCGATCTCAACGCCTCGCTCGCCGCGCCCACGCTCGAAGACGGCGGGGCGGCGGTGCGGCTCGGTGTGGCGTCGGTGCGCGGCATCGGCACCGAGCTGGCCGCCCAGATCGAAGCGGCTCGGCGCGAGGCCGGCCCGTACCGCTCCCCGGAAGACCTCGTCCGCCGCGTGCCGGCACTCACCCAGGCGCAGCTCGAAGCGCTCGCCACGGCCGGCGTGTTCGGTGAGTGCTTCGGCCTCGATCGGCGGCGGGCGTTGTGGGCGGCCGGGGCGGTCGCCCAGTCGCGGCCGGGCCGCCTGCCCGGTGTGGTGGCCGGGGCACACGCACCGCGGTTGCCGGGGCTCACTCCCGTCGAGGAGTCGATCGCCGATCTGTGGGCCACCGGTGTGTCACCTGACGGACACCCCACCCGGTTCGTCCGTGATGAACTCGACCGGCTGGGAGTCACCACCGCGGCCGGCCTGGTCGACGCTCCGGTCGATCGCAAGGTGCTCGTGGCGGGAGTGGTCACCCACCGGCAGCGCCCGATGACTGCCCAGGGCACGACGTTTCTGTCGCTCGAGGACGAAACCGGGCTGATCAACGTGGTCGTGTCGAAGGGGTGCTGGGCGCGGTTCCGCAGCGTCGCCCGCGGGGCCCCGGCGTTGGTGGTGCGCGGCACGCTCGAGCGCTACTCCGACGGCGACGGCTACCAGGTCATCAACGTCGTCGCCGAAGTGCTCACACCGCTGCCGCTGCACATCACGCTCCCGAGCCGCGACTTCCACTGACGCGTTCGGGTGGGCCGCCACCGCGCCGTACGATCGACACCATGCAGGACGACACCATGCAGGCCGACACCATGCAGGCCGACACCTCGCCCGACCGACTTGCGCCGCTCCCCGAGGACTGGCAGCGGGCCTTGGCGGTTGTCGCCCATCCCGACGACATGGAGTACGGCGCCGCGGCGGCCGTCGCCCGGTGGGTGCAGCAGGGCAAGCACGTCGCCTATGCGCTCGTGTCCGACGGCGAATCCGGTATCGCCACGATGCACCCCGACAAGGCCGGGCCGTTGCGCCGCGACGAACAGCTCGCCAGCTGCGAGATCGTCGGCGTCACCGACGTCGAGTTCCTCGGCCACCGCGACGGGCGGATCGTCGAGGGCGTCGAGCTGCGCGCCGAGCTGGCCGGGCTGTTGCGCCGCCACCGTCCCGACGTCGTGCTGTCGATCAACTACCGCGACTGGTGGGGCAACGGCTCGTGGAACCACGCCGACCACCGTGCCGTCGGGCGGGCGTTGCTCGACGCCGTCCGCGACGCCGCCAACCCGTGGCTGTTCACCGACCGGGGCGAGGCGTGGAACGGGGTCAGGTTCGTCGCCTTCAGTGGCAGCCCGTACGCCACCCACGCGGTCGACACCTCCGCCACGTTCGACGTCGGTGTGCGCGCCCTGGCTGCCCACCGCACGTTCCTCGAGCACCTCGGCGGCGAGTTCGCCGAGCCGTACTCGTCGTTGCGCGAGGCGGCGGTCAGCGCCGGGCGCCGGCTCGGTGTCGAGCTCGCCACGGCGTTCGAAGTCATCGACTGAACGCCGCGGCTTCCGACGAGCGTGCCTGGGCCCGCCCGCCGGTCGCCCAGCCGGCGGCGTCAGTCGATCCAGCCGGTGACGTCGACGATCAGATCGGCGTCGGCCTTCGTGAACACGCACACGGTGCCCTCGTCCGACAAGCGGACGACCGCGTTGTTGGCCCGCGTCATGCCGGCCGTGTAGTTGAGGTTGCTCGCCAACGGGCGCGGTTGCGACGGGTCGGTGCACGGCCAGATCGTCACGAAGCCGGCGTCGCCGGTGGCGACCGCGGCGACGTTCAAGAACGCCGCGCGGGCGTTGGCCGCGACGCCTCCCCGTCCGGCGATCGTGATCTCGATCGCCTGCCCGGCGGCCAGCCGCGGGCCAGCGGCGACGCCGTCGACGAGCGGGTAGCCGGGACGGCTGTCGAACAGGCGGGCCGGGGTCGACGTGTGGACGGGCTGCATCTCGGCGGTCAGGTAGCCCGTGACATCGACGACGATGTCGCTGGCGGCCTTGGTGAAGATGCACAGGTTCCCGCTCGCCGAGAGGTCGATGATCGCCCCGTTCGGCACGACTTGGCCGGGCGCGTAGTTGAGGGTGCTGACCACCGGTCGGTCGGGCGTGCACGGCCACAGCGTGAGGTACCCGTTGGCCGCCGGGTGCACGGCGGTGACGTTGACGATCGCCGCCGTCGCTCCGGCGGGGACGTTGCCGCGCCCGGCGATCGGGATCTCGATCATCGTCTCGGCGGCGAGCGCGGCGGGGCCGTGGTACTGCCCGTCGAACGTGTTGGTGTCGGTGCCCGGGCGAGTGTCGAGGTAACGCGCCGGCTCGATGCCGACGGCCGGGGCCTTGGGGTCGACATAGCCGTTGACGTCGAGCACGAAATCAGCGGCCTGGGTCGAGTACAGACACACGTCGCCGTCGGCGTCGAGCGGCACGACCGCGTTGTTGGCGAGCAGGTTGCCGGCGACGTAGTTGAGGTGTGACGCCTTGGGTACGTCGGGTGTGCACGGATAGAGCGTGGCCCATCCGGCCCCGTCGGGGAGCACGACGGCGACGTTGGCGGCCACCGCTTGGGCTCCGAGGGGGATCTCGCCGCGGCCGGCGATGTCGAGACGGTACGGGGTGCGTGCGGCGAGTCGCCCGGTCGCCTCGTGGCCGTGATCGAACGTCTGCTCACCTTGCCGGGTGTCCCAGTAGCGCGCCGGCGCGACCGGGACGATGACGGGTGCGATGAGTGGGATGTAGTGCGGCTCGATGCGTCGGCCGCCCCGGCGGGTTACTCGCGGTGGTCGGCGGCGCAGGCGGCGCCGCCGCACACGTCGACGAGTTGGTCGTCGAACAGGAACGCCGCCTTCTGCACGCGCACGTCGGGATCGGCGCGCGGGTCCTCGTGGGAGTCGTCCCCCTCGCGTGGGGGGACGCGCTCGAACGGGATCGGGGCCATGCCCGAGTCCCAGATGACGATCGCCTAACCGGCGGTGCCGCCGGCAGCCGCGGGGTCGCGGTAGTCGATCGGCTCGAGGCCCCACCCGGGCTCGGCTTCGGCCCACCGGCCGGGCGCGGCGACCGGCTGGTGGAGCGCCGCGCCGAGCGTGCGCGCCTCGATCAGCGCCGACAGCTCACTCACCTGATGGTCGCCGTAGGCGACGTGCAGCAGCGTCGGCACCGGGTCGACGCCGGGGTAGTTGTCGGCGGTGACGTGTTGCACGTAACCGGCGCCTTCGCCACGGTCCCACAGCATCTGCGTGAGCGAGATGATCAGCGTGCGATCGAACGGTTCGGGGTAGGCGGGCACCATCACCGCTTCGTAGTCGTCGAAGTCGACCGAGCGGGCGAGCAGCAGCGAATAGTTCATACCGGGCACGCCGAGCACCGCCCGGTCGATGTCGGGCGACACGGCGATCAGGGCGAGGCCCATGATGCCGCCTTGGCTGTTGCCGTCGTAGTCGAGTTCGCTCGTATCGATCAGGGGCGTGCCGTCGGGCCGTTGGAACTCGGGCAGTGCGGCGAGGCCGTCGGGGTGCAGCATCAGGCGCCCGAGGAAGATCTGGTTGAGCACGCCTTGCTGGAGGCGATCGGCCATCGTGTCGAAGTTGGAGAACTCGCCGAGCGTGGCCGCCGCGTTGCCGATGTCGTCCTCGCTCATTCCGGCCCACTTCGTCGCGCAGTGGACGACGTTGTGCTCGTTCGACATCGCCCGCACGTTGCTGGCGTCGATCTCACGGTTGCGGCCGAGCAGCCCGTGGCCGTACTGCACGAGGTGCGCCGGCTCGCTGCCGTTGACCGTCGCCTCGGAGATGTTGCACAGGAACGGCGCTTCGAGCGTGGGGTGCTCGGGGTTGACGGTGGGCAGCGCGTCGGGGTTCTCGCCCGGGTCGGCGTCGTAGTGGAACGAGTTGCCCGGCCCGCCATCGCCGTTCAAGAAGTTGGGCACGGTGTAGGTGCCTTCGATACGGATCGCGATCGTCTCCGGCTGGTCGGGGTCGCCGGTGCGCGTGGCCCCGGTGACGGTGACCGCTGGGGCGGCGTCGCCGAGCTGCGTCAGGGCGGCGTCGCGGATCGCCAGCATGCGTCCGGCGATGCTGTCGCTGCTGGCCGTGGAGAAGCTCCACGCCAACTGCAGATCGGCCCGGTCGATGCCCGCCGCCGAGAGGGCGGCCAACGTGGCTTCCATCGCCGGGCGCCGGCCCTCGATCTCGCCGACCTCGGTGAGCAAGCCGTCGCGGTAGGCGCGGAACACCGCACCCGGTTCGAGCGCGGCTCCGTCGCTGCCGACCAGACCGCGCAGGGCCACCGCGTACGTGCGGCCTTCGGGCAGCGAGATCGCCGGTTGGATGACAAGCGTCGCCCCGTCCGGCGACGGCGACTTGACGTCGGGTTCGGCCCACAGCGCGATCCGTTCTCCGGAATCGACGTCGATCAGCACGACGGTGGCGTCGTCGCCGAGCGACGCGCCGAGGTCGGTCCAGCTCGGCAGGTCGGACGCTTCGGCGTCGAGGCCGGGCACGAACGTGAGCAGGGTGGAGTTCGGGCTGAAGCCGTCGTTGCGGTTCCACTCGGCCATGTCGATCGCGACACCGCTGGCGTTCACCGGGGCGCCTTCGGCGGGGAAGTTCACGCGCCGGCCGGTGGTGGAGTAGTCGTCGGCGACGGTGAAGTGGTCGCTCGGATACGGCAGGTAGCAGTGC
>JAEZFY010000047.1 GCA_023417265.1 Actinomycetes bacterium
GCGCTGCTGGTGCCGATGGTGAACGACGCCGAGCAGGCCGCGGCGGTGGTGGCCGCCACGCGCTACGTCGGTGGCGTGCGCGGCGTGTCGTCAGCTCGGGCAGCGCGGTGGGGGAGGGTGCCCGGCTATCACGCCACGGCCGACCAGCAGATCTGCGTGATCGTGCAGGTCGAGAGCGCGGCCGCGCTGGAGCGGATCGAGGAGATCGCCGCGGTGCCGGGCATCGACGCGATTTTCGTCGGGCCGATGGATCTGGCGACGTCGCTCGGTTACCCCGGCGGCGGCACCCTGCCCGAGGTGGTCGAGATCGTCGCCGGGGCGCTGCAACGGATCGTCGCCGCCGGGGTGGCCGCCGGCGTTCTGGCGGCCACCCCGGAGACGCGCTCGCGGTACGTCGCGGCCGGAGCCACGTTCGTCACGGTCGGGGTCGACACGATGCTGCTGTCGCGAGCGACCAGCCAGCTGCGCGCCGAACTCGGTTAGCGCTGGCCCCAGACCTCGCGGGCCTTTTCGTAGACGCCTTGGTCGAAGCTGAACTCGACCGAGTTGCCGTCGGGGTCGCGGAGCATGCAGATGTAGCCGATCGGGTCGGGCATCCAGCGGGCCGGCATGCCGAGGCAGCCGTCGGCTTCGCCGCGGGCGGCGATTTCGTCGACCGCCTCCTTGGTGGGCAGCTCGATGCCGATGTGGTTGAACACACCGATCGACGCGATCGGAGCGGGGGCGAACGGGTCGCGGTCGGGGAAGAACTCGGCCAGCACGAGGATGAACGGGCTCTCCGGCTCGGGGTGCCCGAGCCACGCGCCGTGCCCGTCGTCGTCGCTGCGCCGATCGAGGACCTCGAGATCGGTGTACGTCGTGTACCAGGCGATCGTGGCCTCGATGTCCTTGACGCGCAGGGCCATGTGGGTCCACCGCGACGACCGCGGGCGCAATGAGTGCTGCGCGTCACTCATTGGTCCAGCCCTCCGGGATCTGCGGGTTGTCGCCGCCCTTGACCCACAGCACGAACTCGTTGCCCCACGGGTCGCGGAACGCCCCGCAGAAGCCGTTGAACTCGGCCCAGTAGTGGTTGCGCCACAGCTCGGTGGCGCCGCGCGCGACTGCTTCGTCGAGGATCCGATCGAGCGAATCGTCGTCGCTGACGAGGATCCAGGTACGGGCGACGCGGCCGCCGGGGGAGAGCTCGCGCGGCTCGCTGCCGGCCGGGTCGGGGTAGGGCCGGGCGTTGGCGACGTTGTAGATGCCCATGTGGAGGTTGCCGGTGGGGCCCTGTTCGCCGTCGTCGCCGACCTGGAAGTTCTGGCCGGGCACGATCCGGTGGAACACGCCGGCGGGGCGGGGCTCGACCTCCCAGCCGAACACGGCGGCGTAGAACTCGCCCGCGGCCACGGGGTCGGTGGAGGGGAAATCGACGAAGATCAGTGTGTTCGGGTACGGCATGCGAGGCACGCTAGCGCGGTCGCGGTGTTGGTCAGACCATTAGACCGTTGAACCACGCGCCGATTCGTGTCACGATGAGCGTTCACATGACGAGTGCGACCGTCCCACCCCCCATCTCCTTCGAACCGGTGGTCCGCGAGACGCTGAGTTCGCAGATCCGCGACCAGCTTCTGCAGCGGATCGTGAGCGGCGCGCTCGCGCCCGGCGCCAAGGTGCCGTCCGAGCGCGACCTCTCCGAGCAGTTCGGCGTTGCCCGCACGTCGGTGCGCGAGGCGATGCAGGGTCTGTTGTCGCTGGGCGTGATCGAGCGCCGCGGCAACCGCTCGTTCGTCGTCGAGCACCTACCCGACGTCAACTTCGACGAACTCGACGACGCCAAGGTGATCGTGCGTCAACTGTTCGAGACCCGGCGCCTGCTCGAGGTGCCGATCATCGCCCTCGCCGCCGAGCGGGCCACCCCCGACCAGCGCGCCGAGATCCGCCGGCTCGCCGACGGGTTCGCGGCCGACATGGGCCTGCGCGAGTTCCGCGAGCTCGACCACGCGTTCCACACGGTGATCGCTCGGGCGTGCGCCAATCCGCTGCTGGTCGAGGTGTACGGCAAGGTGATGGCGCGCCTGTTCCGCTCCGAGGACATCGACCAGCTGCTGACCAGCCGGGCCAACCGCACCGAGGTCCGCAAGATCGTCAGCGACGCCTCGGCGCAGCATGCCGCGCTCGCCCAGGCGGTCGCCGACGGCGACGTCGATGCCGCGGTCGGTGAGGGCACCGCCCATCTCGCAGCGGTCGAACGCGGGATGATCGACCGGCTCGTGTAACGCGTCTAGATTGGTCTTATGGTCAGACCAATTTCGGCGAATCACCTGGAGCCGATCACCAGCGCCGCGGCGTGGCGCGGCGACGAGCTCAGCCAGAGCGACGAGTGGGTGTACCTGCTCAGCGACGCGCAGGTTGCCGAACTCGAGGACGTCGGGCGACGCTTCGTGCTCGCCGACCCCGACCTGCGCCACGTGCAGGCGGGCGATTACCCGCTGCCGTCGCTCGCCGAGGCGATCGCGGCATGGGGCGACGACTGCGACTTCGGGCGCGGCTTCGTGCTCGTCCGCGGTCTGCGCCCGCACCTGTATTCCGACGCGATGTCGGCAGCGCTCTACTACGTCCTGAGCCTGCACCTCGGCGAACCGATGCCGCTCGGCTACGACCAGGACCTGTTCGACCACGTGTACGCCACGTCCGACAAGACGATGGACGACCCGACCGCACTCTCGGCGCGGATCCGCGACAAGCTCCCGTTCCATTCCGACAGCTCCGACATCGTCGGCCTGATGTGTCTCCGCCCGGCTCGCGCAGGCGGTGCCTCGTGTCTCGTGTCGGGCGCCCAGATCTACAACGAGATCCTCGCCCGGCGGCCCGACCTGGCGCCGCTGATGTTCGAGCCGCTGCACTGGGATTGGCGCCGTCAGGACCACCAGGCGGCCGCCAACACCTACACGTCGCCGATGGTCAGCATCACCGACGGGGTGTTCAGCATGTACGCCGGGGCGCTGTACGTCTTGACCGCCCAGGACTATGCCGAGGTGCCGCGCCTGCGACCCGAACAAATCGAGTTGCTCGAACTGTTCGACGAGATCGCGATGGAGCCGGGGCTGTCGATCGAGATGGATTTCCGACCGGGCGACATCCAGTGGCTCTCCAACTACGCCGCCTTGCACTCACGCACGTCGTTCGTCGATTGGCCCGAACCGCAGCGCCGCCGGCATCTCCTGCGGGTATGGCTGCAGCGCACCGGCGGACGTCCGCTCGCGCCCGGCTTCGGCAAGAACGCCGTGCTCCAGCCGCGGGCCGAGTCGGTGGCCCGCGAGGGCGACCCTCGGGACGGTGGCAACTTCCGGGTCGGGCTGTGCGCGGTGCCGCGTTTCACGTCATGAGCACCGTTGGTGCTATGGTCTGACCATCAGACCGAAACTGCTGGCGACCGACAGGGACCTGAAACGATGATCACCGGAATGAACCATGCCGTGTTGTACGTGCGCGATGCGCGTCGCCAGGAGCGCTTCTACTCGGAGGTGCTCGGGTTCCGGACGGTGATCGAGCATCCCGACGGGGCGTACGTGTTCATGCGTGCGGCCGGGTCGACGAACCATCACGACATTGCCTTCTTCTCGATCGGAGAGGGCGCGGGGGCGTCGGTGGCGGGGCGCCAGACCGTCGGGTTGTACCACATTGCGTGGGAGGTGCCGACGCTCGCCGATCTCGAGGCGATGCGGGCCCGCCTGGCTGCCGCGGGTGCGTTGCACGGGGCGTCGAACCACGGCAACAACAAGAGTCTGTATGCCAAGGATCCTGACGGGATCGAGTTCGAGGTGATGTGGCTGGTGCCGCCGTCGGCGTGGGGCGAGTCCGAGCACACGGCGATCATCGAACCGCTCGATCTGGCCGGCGACATCGCCCGGTTCGGCGCCGATCAGGTGTCGACCTCCCACCTTCCCTCGCCGTCGGCGAGCAACTGAACGGAATTCCTGCGTGACCCTCCCCAACATCGACAAGCATCCGTTGAGCAGCCAGTACTGCTACTTCTTCGACGACGAGGCGTTCGTCGAGACGGCCCGCCCGGGGTTCCGGCAGCGGGTCATCAGCGGCGACGAGTTGCAGTTGTGCTTCTGGCGGATCGCCGGTGGAGCGACCGGTTCGTTCCTGCACAACCACGACCACAACGAGCAGCTCGGCATCATCATGCGTGGGGCGCTCGACTTCCGGATCGGTGACGCCGACGACGAGACCCGCACGGTGCTCAACGCCGGCGACGTGTACCTCGCGCCGAAGTCGGTGTGGCACGGCGATTCGGTGTTCATCGGCGACGAGGAGTTCGGCGAGTGTTGGATTCTCGACGTGTTCGCGCCGCCCCGCCCTGATCTGCTCGAAGGAGGCCAGAAGTGAGTGCTGATTGGCGAATTGCGGTCGACATCGGTGGCACGTTCACCGACGTCGTGCTGGTCGACCTGGCCGGCGGCGCGGTGGTGGTCGACAAGACGTTGACGACCCACGGCAACCCGCTCGATGCGGTACGCACGGGGCTGCGCAGCTTGATGACGCGGGCCGGGATCGAGCCTGGCGACGTGACCGCCCCGATCGTGCACGCGACGACACTGATCACGAATGCCCTGATCGAGGGCAAGACCGGCCGGGCGGCGATGGTGACCACGGTCGGGTTCGGCGACACGTTGCTGATCCGCGACGAGCACCGCTACGACATGTACGACCTGCAGATCGAGTTCCCGGCGCCGCCGATCCCGCGCGAGCGCACGTTCGAACTCGCCGAGCGCGTCGCCGCGACCGGCGAGGTCGTCCAGGAGCCGAGCGACGCCGATCTGGCCGCGCTGGCCGCCGAGCTGCGCCGGGCCGAGGTCGAGTCGGTCGGCATCTGCTTCCTGAACTCGTACGTGAACAGCGCCAACGAGCAGCGGGTCGCGAGCTACCTGGCCGCCGAACTCGGGGTGCCGGTGTGCATCTCGGCGGAGGTGTCGCCGCAGATCCGTGAGTACCCGCGGATGGTCACCACCGCCTGCAACGCGGCGACGATGCCCGTGATCGGCCCCTATCTCGACGAGCTGCAGAAGTGGCTGTCGGCGGAGGGCTTCGGCGGTTCGGTGCTGATGATGCTGTCGAACGGTGGTGTCGTGTCGGCCGACGACGCGGCGCGGATCCCGATCCGCCTGGTCGAGTCCGGCCCGGCCGCCGG
>JAEZFY010000072.1 GCA_023417265.1 Actinomycetes bacterium
TCGGCGGCCGCGACCAGCCGTACTTCGACTACACCAACCAGGTCGGGCGCAAGTACGGGCCGGTGCTGATCACGCCCCGCGACCTGATCGTGATGGTGCTCGCCGTGATCGTGCTCGTCGCCGTGGCGGTCACGCTGCAGTTCACGCGGCTCGGCAAGGCCACCCGGGCGGTCAGCGACAACGTCGAACTGGCGTCAGCAACCGGCATCGACACCACCCGGGTGATCCGCCTGATCTGGATCGCCGCCGGAGCGCTCGCCGCACTCGGCGGCGTGTTCCGCGGGCTCGACGAGCAGGTCGCCTGGGACATGGGCACGGCGCTGCTGTTCCTCATGTTCGCGGCGATCACGCTGGGCGGGCTCGGCAGCGCCTACGGCGCCCTGCTCGGCGGATTCCTGGTCGGCGTGATGGTCGAGATGTCGACGCTGTTCGGGGTGCCCAACGAACTCAAGACCGTGCCGGCACTCGTCGTGCTGGTGTTGATCCTGCTGGTCCGCCCACAAGGCGTGCTCGGGCGCGCCCAGCGAGTGGGCTAGGGAGGCTGACGATGAACTTCATGTCCGTGATCGAGAACACGTTCGCCCAGCTGGTCGGCCGCAACGCCTGCTACTACGCGATCGCCGCGATCGGGCTCAACGTCCAGTTCGGCTACACCGGCCTGCTGAACTTCGGGCAGGCGGCGTTCATGGCCGCCGGCGCGTACGGCCTCGCCCAGACCCTGCCGGTGCTCGGCATCTCGCTGTGGTGGGGCATCGCCATCGGTGTCGGCTACTCGATCGCGCTCGGGGTGCTGATGGGCATGCCGACGCTGCGCCTGCGCGCCGACTACCTCGCGATCGTGACGATCGCGGTGGCCGAGATCGTGCGCCTGTTCGTGCGCTCGCAATGGGCCACCAGCGCGTTCGGTGGCAGCAACGGCCTGCAGACGTTCTCGCGCCAGTTCCGCCAGGTCGGGGTCGACCTCGGCATCTCCCCCGGCGCCACCTACGGCTTCTGGGCGTTCCGGTTCTCCGGTCGCGACCTGTGGGTGCTGATCGTCGGCTGGTCGCTCGTCCTCGTGTTCGGCGTGATCGTGTGGTCGTTGATGCGCAGTCCGTGGGGCCGCGTGCTCAAGGCGATCCGTGAGGACGAAGACGCCGTGCGCAGCCTCGGCAAGAACGTCTACAGCTACAAGATGCAAGCGCTCGTGCTGGGCGGCGTGATCGGCACGTTCGGCGGCATGATCATCGCCGTCGGCGCCGACAACGTGCAGCCCGACAACTTCAGCCGCGACCTCACGTTCTACGTGCTGACCGGCCTCGTGCTCGGCGGCGTCGCCCGGGTCACCGGCTCGATCGTCGGGCCGATGCTGTTCTGGGCGCTGTACGCATTCCTCGACAGCTTCCTGCGCCAGCTGATCGGTAACAAGCCGGTACGCATCGGCGACATGACGCTGATCTCATCGGTGCAGGTCGGCCCGGTCGTCTACATGGTGATGGGAGCCCTGCTCGTGGCGCTGATGGTGTACCGCCCGCAGGGCCTGTTCGGGAACCGCAAGGAGATGGCGTTCGATGCCCACTGACGGTCGACCCGACTACGCCAGCGAGGCTCGGGCGGCACTCGCCGGCGTGGACCCAGAGCCCGGCGTCGGCAAGCCCGACCCGATCCTCGTCGCCTCCAACGTGCGCCGCCAGTTCGGCGGCATCGTCGCCGTCGACGTCGACCGGGTCGAGGTCCAACGCAACTCGATCACCGCTTTGATCGGCCCGAACGGGGCCGGCAAGACGACCTTCTTCAACCTGCTCACCGGGTTCGACAAGGCCAACGAAGGCGAGTGGAGCTTCGACGGCAAGGCGATGCGCGGGGTGCCCCCGCACAAGACCGCGGCGCTCGGCATGGTGCGCACGTTCCAGCTCACCAAGAGCCTCACCAAGCTCCCCGTGATCGAGAACATGAAGCTCGGCGCCACCGGCCAGCGCGGCGAGAAGATCTGGAACGGCCTGATCCCGAGCGCATGGCGCGGCCAGGAGCACGACATCGAGGCCCGCTCCGACGAGTTGCTGCGACGCTTCCGTCTCGACCACATGCGCGACGAGTACGCCGGCTCGCTGTCGGGCGGGCAACGCAAGCTGCTCGAGATGGCCCGGGCGCTGATGACCGAACCGCGCCTCGTGATGCTCGACGAGCCGATGGCGGGCGTCAACCCGGCCCTCAAGCAGAGCCTCAACGAGCACGTGCGGGCCCTGCGCGACGAGGGCATGACGGTGCTGTTCGTCGAGCACGACATGGACATGGTGCACGACATCTCCGACTGGGTGATCGTGATGGCCGAAGGCCGCGTGATCGCCGAAGGCACACCCGACCAGATCTCGGCCAACCCGGCCGTGATCGACGCCTACCTCGGCATCCACCAGGGCCAGTCGTTGCTGGAGGAACTGTGACCGACACCCCCGAGCCCGCGGCCGACGCGCCGGCCGACATCTTCCGCCGCCCCGACGACAACGGTCAGCCGCCGGCCTGGCGCGACGGCGAAGCGGAACACACCGCCCCGCCCGTGCTCGAAGCCGAGAACCTGGTCGCCGGTTACATCCCCGAGGTCAACATCCTCAACGGCTGCAACCTGGCCGTGTATCCCGGCGAGTTCGTCGGCATCATCGGCCCGAACGGCGCCGGCAAGTCGACGCTGCTCAAGGCGATCCTCGGGCAGTGCACGGTGCGCTCCGGCCACGTCCGGCTCGGCGACCGCGAGATCACCGGCTACCAGGCGCACTCGCTGGTTGCGCTCGGCGTCGGCTACGTGCCGCAGGTCCGCAACGTGTTCCCCAGCCTCACCGTGCGCGAGAACCTCGAGATGGGGTGCTACCTCGCCAAGAAGCAGTTCGCGGCACGCTTCGACTACGTGACGACGCTGTTCCCACGGCTGGCCGAACGCGCGGGCCAGCGCGCCGGCGCGCTCTCGGGCGGTGAACGTCAGATGGTGGCGATGGGCCGGGCTCTGATGATGAACCCCACCGTGCTGCTGCTCGACGAGCCGTCGGCCGGGCTCTCGCCGGCGCTCCAGGACGAGGTGTTCGTGCGCTGCCGCACGATCAACCAGGAGGGTGTGGCGATCCTGATGGTCGAGCAGAACGCCCGCCGCTGCCTGCAGGTCGTCCACCGCGGGTACGTGCTCGATCAGGGCCAGAACGCCTACACCGGCACCGGCCGCGAGCTGCTCTCCGACCCGAACGTGATCGAGTTGTACCTCGGCACGCTCGCCCGCGCCACCGGCGGCTGACCCGCCCGCCGTTCCCGAAACCGAGCGAGGGCCCGGAGCCGAAGCCCCCGGGCCCTCATCGGTTCACTGGGTCACGAACCGGCGTCGAAGTTCT
>JAEZFY010000107.1 GCA_023417265.1 Actinomycetes bacterium
TACAACAGGGTGCGCAGCTCGACGAGCGGGCGTGGGCCGACGTGGCTGATCACTTCGGCCGCGGCCAGGGCGCCGAGCTGGGCGCATTCGGCGAGCGTGCGGCCGGTGGTGATGCCGTGCAGGAAGCCGGCTGCGTACAGGTCGCCGGCACCGGTGGTGTCGATGACCCGCCGCACCGGCACGGCCGGCGACGACAGCGCTTCCTCGGGCGTGACGACCAGCGACCCGCGGGCACCGACCGTGCACGCCACGAGCGGGCACTCGCGGCGGGCGGCGGCGATCGCCGCGTCGAGCGTGTCGGCCTGGTAGAGCGCCATCAGCTCGGCCTCGTTGCCGAACAGCAGATCGACCTCGTCGGACACGAGCGCCAGGAAGTCGTCGCGGTGGCGCTCGACGCAGAACGAGTCGGACAACGTCAACGACACCGTCCGCCCGGCCTCGTGGGCCACCTGGGCGGCCGCCCGGAACGCCGCCTTGGCGTCGTCGCGATCGAACAGGTAGCCCTCCATGTAGAGCACGCGGGCGTCGGCGACGGCGGCAAAGTCGACGTCGTCGGGCGAGAGCAGGCTCGACGCACCGAGATACGTGTTCATCGTGCGCTCGGCGTCGGGGGTGACGCAGATCATGCAGCGGCCGGTGGGATCGGGGTTGTCGCGGGCGCCGGCGTGGAAGCGCACACCGACCGCCAACAGGTCGTGGGCGAACACGTTGCCGAGATCGTCGCCCGACACCTTGCCGATGTAGGCGCCGCGGCCGCCGAAGCTGGCGACGCCGACGATCGTGTTGGCCGCCGAGCCGCCGCTCATCTGGACCGCCGCACCGAGCGCGTCGTAGATCGCCACGGCCCGCTCGGTGTCGATCAGGTCCATCCAGCCCTTGACCATGCCGTGCGCCTCGAGGAACGCGTCGTCGACATGGGAGATCACGTCGACGAGGGCGTTGCCCATGCCGATCACGTCGTAGCGCGGCGCGTCCCCCGGATTCACAGGCGCACGACGCTAGCGGCCCGCACGCCCGACCCGGCGGACGCACCCGTCGGCGCGCCCGACCACCACGAGTACGCTCCGTGCGGTGACTTCCGTCGTGTCTTCGCCGCCGCTCGACCCGTTCCGCCTCCCGCGCACGGTGGTGCCGACCCGCTACGAGGTCGAGCTCGAACCCGATCTCGCGGCGGCCACGTTCCACGGGTCGGTGCACATCGTCGTCACCGCCGGCGACGACGTGGCCGAGCTGGTGCTCAACGCCGCCGACCTGGCGATCACCGCCTGCCGCTTCGACGGCGCCGACGCCACATGGGAACTCGACGCTGAGAGCGAGCGGCTGTTCGTCCGGCCCACCGGCGAGGGTGCCGGGGCGATCCCGGCCGGCGACCACGTCGTCGACATCGAGTTCGACGGTGTGCTCAACGATCTCCTGCGCGGCTGGTACCGCAGCACCTACAAGGACGCCGACGGGGTCGAGCACACGATCGCCACCAGCCAAATGCAGTCCACCGACTGCCGCCGGGCGTTCCCGTGCTGGGACGAACCCGATTTCAAGGCCGTGTTCGCGATCACGCTCGTCGTCGACGGCGACGAGCACGGCGGCGGCCTGCTGGCCGTGTCGAACGGTCGCGAGATCGGCCGTGCCGACCGCGGTGACGGCAAGGTGGCCGTGTCGTTCGCCGACACGATGGTGATGAGCACATACCTCGTCGCCGTCGTCGTCGGGCCGCTCGAGGCCACCGAGTGGGTCGACGTCGACGGCATCCCACTGCGTCTCGTGCACGTGCCCGGCAAGGCCGGGCTCACCGAGTTCGGGCTCGAGATCGGCGCGTTCGCGCTGCGCTGGTTCCAGGAGTACTACGGCATCGAGTACCCGAGCGACAAGGTCGAACTGCTCGCACTCCCCGACTTCGCCGCCGGGGCGATGGAGAACCTCGGCTGCATCACGTTCCGCGAGAGCCTGCTGCTGGTCGACCCGGCTACCGCCACCCAGGCCGAGCGGCAAGTCGTCGCCGACGTCGTCGCCCACGAGCTCGCCCACATGTGGTTCGGCGACCTCGTCACGATGAGCTGGTGGAACGGGATCTGGTTGAACGAGGCGTTCGCGACGTTCATGGAGGTCGCCTGCTGCGACGCGTTCCGCCCCGAGTGGCAGCGCTGGACGGCGTTCGGGCTCGAGCGCAGCGCGGCCTTCGAGACCGACTCGCTATCGGCCACCCGGGCGGTCGAGTTCGCGGTCCACTCCCCCGCCGACGCCGAGGGCATGTTCGACGTGCTCACCTACGAGAAGGGTGGGGCGCTGCTGCGGATGCTCGAACAGCATCTCGGCCCGGACCGCTTCCGGGCGGGCGTCAGCCACTACTTGCGCACGCACGCCTACGGCAACACCGAGACGAGCGACCTCTGGGACGCGATCGAACACACGTCGGGCGAACCGGTGCGCCGGATCATGGACTCGTGGATCTGGCAGCCCGGCTACCCGCTCGTGTCGGTGGCCGTCGCCCCCGATGGTGACGAACTCGTGCTCACGCAGCGCCGGTTCGCCTTCGACGCGACCCAGGACGATCCCACGATCTGGGCCGTGCCGGTCGCCGTGCGCACCGCCGCCGGCACCACCTCGTGGCTGCTCGACGGCCCCGAGCTGCGGGTGCCCTACGCCGGCGGCCCGGTCGTCGTCAACGCCGGCGGGCACGGGTTCTACCGGGTCGACTACTCCGCCGACCTGCGCAGCCTGCTGACGCCCGAGGTGTTCGCCGAGATGGACACACTCGAGCGCTACAACCTCGTCGACGACGCCTGGAACGCGGTGGTCGCCGGGGCGCTCGACGTGCCCGGCTACCTCGAGCTGATCGAGCGCTTCACCGACGAGCGCGAGTTCGGCGTGTGGCAGTCGATCGCGATCGGTCTGCGCGGGGTGCGCCGCCTGCTCGACGACGCCGACACCGCAGCGGTGGCCGCCTACCAGGCGCGCGTCGTGGCGCTTGCCGGGCCGGCCCTCGCCGCGCTCGGCGAGCCGGCCGATGGTGAGCCCGATCTCACCGCCAAGCTGCGCGGCCTGTTGCTCGGCCTCGTCGCCGTGCAGGGCGGCGATGCCGCGGCGCAGTCTCGCGCGGCCGGCTACTACGCCGCGTGGGAGGCCGACGCCACGGCCGTCGACGC
>JAEZFY010000275.1 GCA_023417265.1 Actinomycetes bacterium
GTCAGCGGCGTGGTGGGCGAGGCGGCGTACGCCGTGCGAGTCGGCGAAGCTCACCTGGGTCGCGTCGATCTCGAAGTGCTCGATGCCGACCATCGCGCACGCCGCCACCGCCTCGCCCAGCGCGAGCGCACCGGCCCCGTCGAGGTCGCCGGCGAGCCGGATGACCGCCGTATCCGCGTCATCGAAGGCGCCCGCGTAGCGCAGCGGATGGCGCTCGTCGGCAGCGGGCATGGGCGAGGGTTCTGGGCGGGTGCACTCCGCGTACACGGGCGAGGGGACCTCCGGATCGATCGGGCGAGGTCAGTGCCCGGCGAACAACCCGAACAAACCGCGTCGGGCGTTTCGACACCGAATCGGCATGTTGTCAGAGGCCAGGCTCAGCACGACGGCTGCCACAACTCGTCGAGTTCAGCGGGCAGCGCGTCGGGTGACGCGCTCAGCCGGCCGAGTGCGGTGATCGTGGCGTACCCCCGCCCGAGCAACCACGTGTCGGAGCCCTCGGGGGCGACGTCGTGGTCCTGGAGGACCTCGAACTCGAGCTTCTCGTTGCCCTCGTCGGCGATCGCCACGCGGAAGTAGCCGAAATCGTCGAGATCGGATTGACGCAACCCGCGCACCTCGCCGAGCGACAGCGCAGGCACGTTGATGCTGATCGCCGTCGGTTCCCGATCGGCGCAGGTGATCCAGCGCGCCGCCCCGGCCCCGATCGCCGCGGCCGTGTCCCAGTGCCACGGATCGGACGGCACGAGGCTGACGGCGACGCCGTGGGCTCCGAACGTGCGCGCCGTGAGGGCCGCCCCCACCGTGCCGGAGTGGATGACCGAGTGGCCGGTGTTGATCCCGGCGTTGACGCCCGACACGACGACATCGAATGCTTCGCCGAACGCACCTAACGCGGCGGCCATGACCGCTAGGCCGGGCGGCCCGTCGATCGCGTACGCCCGCGCACCGTCGAGCTGGACACGGCGCATCGGGATGCCAGCCCGTGGATCGAAGCGGCCGATACTCGTCCCGGCGCCGCTCCAGTCGCTGCTCGGGGCAGCGACGGTGACGTCGAAGTGCGGGGTCAGCGCAGCGACGAGGCAGGCGATGCCGGGAGAGTCGATCCCATCGTCGTTGGTGACGAGCACGCGCCGGCCGTCGCTGGCGACGACGCGCGGGGGGTCGACCACGACCTGGGCTTCGACCTCTACCTGAGCGTCGCCGCTCGGGTTCGGTGCCGGTTCGGGTGCGCTCATCAGACCTCCTCGATCTTCACCATCTCGGACAGTTCGGCGATCAGCTCGGCCCGCCCGCTGCCGAGTCCGCGGCGGGTGACGTTGCCGGCGCCGGCCGCCGCGCCAAGTCGGATCGCTTCTCGGCGCGTCAAGCCGAGCAGGTGCCCGACGGTCATTCCAGCGGTCATGGAGTCGCCGGCCCCGTGATGGTCGACCACTGCGAGCTTGGGCGGGATGATGCGGAAGGTCTCGCCCTCGACGCAGGCGACGGCCGGTTCGCCGGCGCGCGACACCACCACGGTCGACGCCCCACGCCGCTGGAGCCGGCACGCTGCGTCGACGGCCTGCTGCTCTGACCCCATCGCCCAGCCGTCCTCGGCGAGGTCCTCTTCGCTGACCTTGAGAACCTCGATCGAACCGGCCTCGAACAGGACGTCGAGCACCGAACCGTGGAGATCGGCGAACACGGGCGTGCCGCGCTCGGCGATGTCGTGCAGCAGGCGGCCGTAGCTCTCGTCCGGCCACACCTCGTCGCCTCCCGACGTGAGCACCAGTGCGTCGGAGGTGAGTGCGGCCTCGAGCACGGCTGCGTAGAGGTCGTCGATGCCGTGCCGGTCGAGCTTCGGGAACTGCAGCGCGACGATCTCCTCGCGCTCGCCGGTACGCCGATCGTGGACCTGCGTCGCGGTGGTGATCGCCGCCGGAACGGGGGAGAGGTCGATCTCCCAGCCGGGCAGGAGGGCCGCGACGACGTCACCGGCCTCGCCGCCGATCGGCGCGATCAACCGGGCGTCGGCGCCGAGCACCTCGATCATGCGGGCGATCCAGAAGCCCTGTCCGCCGGGATGCAGGTGGACGTCCGGGCTGTCGCCTTCCTGCTCGACGGTCACGGTCAGGTAGAGCAGCGGGGCGAGCACTGCGCAGGTGCGCGAGGGAGCGTCGGGGGTTCCGTTCGACATGCAGCCAGGCGGGTACCCCTGCGGTGTTGGCGGCAAACTCGGCAGCCGTGCGAACCAGCGCGCTTCAGCGTTCGAGTGCAGCCAGCACGGCGGGTACTTCGGCGACGAGGTCGCGGGCGAGAAAGCTCAGCTCGCCGCCGCGGCGGGCGAGTCGTTCACCCGCGTGGGCGTGCACGAACGTCGCCCAGCATCCGGCGTGGGCGACGTCACCGCACCGCACAGCCGCGCCGAGCGCGAGCCCGGCGAGCACGTCGCCCGAGCCCGAGGTGCCGAGGCCCGGCGTGCCGGCGGCCACCTCCCAACAGTGGTCGGCCGCAGTGACGTGCCCGAAGCACGTCACGACGGCAGCGAACCGTTCGGCAACCCTGCCCGCCCGGCGGCAATCGTCGGGGTCGTCACCGTCGTAGGGGGCGTCGCGGTCGTCGCCGGCGAGATGGTGCAATTCCTGGCGGTTCGGCGTCAGCAACAGCCGGCCGCTCGGAACGACGTCCGGGTCGAGCCCGGGCAGGGTTCCGAGGGCCCGGGCATCGAGCACGACGAGGGCCTCGTCGCGGCAGGTCCGCAGGATCTGTGTGACCAGTTCGTCGACGTCGTCGCCGAGCAGTCCGGGGCCGATCAACACGGCGTCGGCGCCAGCCACCATCTCCTCGAGCCGGTGATCGGCGGCGTCCCAGCGCAACCCGTCGGCGGGGTCGCAGGGCAAGCCCACGACGAGCGCTTCCGGCACCGCCACACCGAGCGGGCCGGCGACGGCGTCGGCGGTGACGATCTCGAGCCGGCCCGCGCCCATCCGCAACGCCGCCTCACCCGCCAGCTTCACTGCGCCGGGTGTGCGCGGCGAGCCACCGATCACGACGGTGGTGCCGCGGACGAACTTGTCGCCGCCGTCGTGCACGGGCATCGGCCAGTCGCGCAGCAGATCGGCGTCGACGACGGTCGGTTCAGCGCGGTTTGACATGGGCGTCGTGTTCCTCGGTCACCGGCACGTCCTCGGTTTCGAGCGGGACGGTCCACCCGTCGAGGTCGAGGACGAGCTTGTCGTCGGGGCCGGTCACGTAGCGGGTCAACGAGCAGTTGGCGAGCGGCCGATCACGACTGAGGGCGAGCGCAGCCTGCTCGTCGAGGTCCTCGACGAGGTAGCGCCACACCACGACGACGACTTCGTGGCACACCATCAGCACACGCTTGTCGAGGTGCTCGCGGCCGAGTGAATCGCGCAGGGACCGCAGCCGCAGGGCGACATCGACCCAACTCTCGCCCCCAGGGGGGCGGTGGTAGAACTTGCCGAGCCGCTCGCGGCGGCGGGCTTCCTCGGGATAGCGGGCGCGCACACCGTGGCGGGTGAGCAGGTCGAGGATGCCGAGCTCGCGCTCGCGCAGGCGCTCGTCGCGGTGTACCCGGAGGTCGAGCCGAGCGGCCTCGAGCGCCAGTTCAGCGGTCTCGACGGCGCGCCGGTACGGGGATGCCAGAACGACGTCAGGCGGATGCGCCTGGGTGCCGAGCCACGTGCCGAACGCCTGCGCCTGCTTGACGCCGAGCTCCGAGAGCGGCACGTCCATGTCGCGGTCGGCGATGTCGAGCATCTCGATCTCCGACTCGCCGGCGGCGTCACGGGCGACGTTGCCCAGGCTCTGCCCGTGACGCAGGAGCCACAGTTCGCGCGGGTCCGAGAGCATGCGGGGAGCAGCGTTCCCGAGCGCTCTTCGCGGGAAACCTGTGATGACCGCGTGAGCTGGCGACGGTTCAGGCGTCGGCGTGGGCCCAGCGTTCGGCCGGGGCAGGGCGACCGAACGCGTATCCCTGACCGAGCTCGACGCCCACGGCCATGAGTGGGGCGATGTCGGCGGGGTCTTCGATGCCTTCGGCGATCAGCCGCCCGCCGACCTCGACGACGAACAGGTGCAGGCCGCGCATCAGGATCTGGCGAGCCGGGTCGGTGTGAATGCCGTGCACCCACGATCGGTCGAGCTTGACGAACTGCGGGCGCAAGCTGTGGACGTGCCACAGGCTGGCCCACCCCGAACCGGCGTCGTCGACCGACAACTGGACGTGCTCGGGAAGCGCGGCGACCGCGGCGAGCACGCGGCCGTAGTCGGTGATGCACTCGTTCTCGGTGAGCTCGATGCAGAGCGGGCGCGGGCAGGCACCGAGCAGATCGTGCAATTCGGGGCGCTCGATCAGCGACGGCGAGAGGTTCACCGACACCATCGCGTCGGGCGGCAGGGCCGCCGTGGCCGGGAGCCCGACTTCGAGTGCGGCGAGCTCGAGTTCGGCGCCGAGTCCGGCCTGGTGCGCTTGGGCGATGCGGATGCTCGGCACGACTCCGTCGTCGAACCGTGTCAGCAGCTCGAACCCGATCACGCGGCCGCCGGCGAGCTCGCAGATCGGTTGGAACACGGGACGCAAGGCTCGATTGAGCAGGACTGCTTCGACGTCACGGCGTGCGGCGACGTTGTCGGACGTGCGGTGCCGAACAGCGGTCGTCTCGATCGCGGACGCAAGATCGGTGAGGCTGGCGACGGCGTCGCGCACGGTGACCCGGTCAGCGTTCGCCCCGCCACCGAGTTCGGCGAGCACGGCCACGACGACGTCGCCGCCGGTGCGCACGGCGAGCAACAGGGCCGGACCGGCGTCGGGGCCGAACACGACCGCGGCGTGTTCGACGTGGAGCAGACTCGCTCCGGCTCCCGCCACGCGCCGCAGCTCGGCCCCGAGTCCATGCACGTCGTCGATCACGCCGACACCGGGCGCAGCACCGGTCGGCTTGGGGCAGCTCGCCCGCACCAGGATCGGCCCGGGGCCGATCTGTTCCACCACCAGGAGGCGCCGGAACCCGAACGCCTCGTGGATCGAACGGGCCAGTGCCGGGAGCACGTCGCCGTCGCCGTCGGCGGTGGCGATGTCGGTGAGCAACCGGCTGTGGATGTCGATCCGTTCCTGAAGCCGCGCCTTCCAGGAACCCTGCTCGCGGAGCGCGGCTTCGACGCGGGCGAGCAGCTCGTCGAACACGACCGGTTTGAGGACGTAGTCGTTGGCGCCGCCGCGCAGCCCTGCGACCCGGGCGGCGACGTCGGCGCGGCCGGTCACCATGATGATCGGCAGGGTGGCGTGACGCCGATCGGCGCGCAGTGTGCGGATCACCTCGGGGCCGGCGATATCGGGTAGCTCGCTGTCGAGCAGGACCAGATCGATCTCCTGCTCGGCGAGGGCCTGCAGGCCTTCGGCCCCGGTGGCCGCCTCGATCACCTGGTAGCCGTTGCGGCGGAAACCGGCCGAAAACAGCTGACGGAGCGTGTGTTCGTCGTCGACGACGAGGAGCGTCGCCCCATTGTGCTCCACGCGCGCAGTGTAGTCAGCGGGCTACCTTCCGACCAGTTCCGTTGCCGGCTCGGTCACCGGTCCCGCCACCGACCTAGGCTCGCCGGATGGACGAGTCCGCCGAGCGTGTGTGTGAACGCTGGGCCGACGATCGCCGGCGGCTGGCGGGCGTGTTGCATGACGACGTGATCCAGTCGATGTCGACCGCGCTGATGGCGATCGGGCTGGCCCGGATGGACGCGCCCGACGAGCCGTTGCTGCGCGACGCCGAAGCGGCGCTCGCCAACTCGGCCGCGGCGCTACGAACCCTGGTGCGCGAGCTGGTCGAGCCGCCCGAGTAGCCCGGCGAACGCGCCGACGGGAAGGCGCGCCGCGCGGTGGCGCCGTGGCCGAGGGTCAGTGCCCGCCGAGCGCAGCCTGGACCGTGACGAGCAGTTCGTCGGGGCGGAACGGCTTGGCGAGGAACAGGTGGTTGGCGGTGCCGTCGCCCGTTTCGGGGGCCAGTCCGCTCATCGTCACGACCGGAACGTGCGGCTCGATCTCGCGGAGCCGCGGGACCAGCGTGCTGCTGCGCATCGTCGGCATGGTCGCATCGGTGAGCACCAGCGCGATCTCGTCGTGGTGGGCGCGGAAACGCGCCAGCCCGTCGGCACCGTCGACCGCTGTCAACACTCGATAGCCGTAACGTTCCAGCACGCGCGCGGTCATCGTCAGGATCGGTTCCTCGTCATCGATCACGAGCACCGTCTCACCGTTGCCGCGATGGGGCTGCGCCGCCGACTCGGGCGCCGGCGCCGCCCGGTCGGCCTGCTCGACGTCGCCGACGGGGAGGAACACCGCGAAGCAGCTGCCCTCACCCACGCGGCTGTCGACGTGGACCCAACCGCCGTGGCTGCGCACGATCGCCGCCACCGTGGACAGGCCGAGGCCACTGCCTTGGCCGGGTTCCTTGGTGGTGAGGAACGGTTCGAAGATCCGGTCGAAGCGGTCGGACGGAATGCCGCAGCCGGTGTCGCTGACGCGCACGACGACGTGGCGCCCGGCTGGCGAGTTGGCCTCCGGAGCGCGCACCTCGTCGAGGTTCTCGGCCTCGACGACGATCCGCCCCGATTCGGAAATCGCATCGCGGGCGTTGACACACAGGTTGAGCAGCACCTGCTCGAGTTGGGTCCGGTCGCCGACGATCGGCCACAGGTCGTCCGGCACGCTGGTGCTGATCTCGATCTGCTTGGGGAACGTGGTCGCGGCGATCGCCCGGGTGGTGTCGATCACGGCACCGAGGTCGACCCGCGAGCGCACGCCTTCGATGCCACGGGCGAAGGACAACACCTGGCGGACGAGTGCGGCACCGCGCTCGGCGCTGGCGGCCATCAGCTCGACGAGCCGGCGCGACTCATCGTCGAGTTCGCTCGCCTGCAGGAGCCCGGCCCCGATCGAGATCGGGGCGAGCAGGTTGTTGAGGTCGTGGGCGATACCGCCGGCGAGGGTGCCGATGCTCTCCATCCGCTGCGCCCGCAGCATCTGCGTCTCGGCCTGTTTGAGGTCGTCGATGTCGGTAGCCGCGCCGAGCCATTTGACCAACGCACCCGACTCGTCGAACAACGGCACGGCGCGTCCGAGGAACCAGCGGTAGGCGCCGTCGGCGCGCCGCAGCCGGCACTCGATCGCGAATCCCTTCTCGGTGCGGATCGCCTCGAGCCACCGCTCAGTGGTGGCCCCCCGATCGTCGGGATGGATGTGCTCCAACCACGAGTAACCGGCACTCTCCTCGAAGCTCGCGCCGGTGAACTCGTACCAGCGGTTGTTGAGCTCGACCACGTCGCCGCTCGCGGTGGCGATCCACACCACCTGCGGGAGCGATTCGACCAGCGTCCGGAACTCTTGCTCGCTGGCGCGCAGGGCGGCTTCGACGCGTCGACGTTCGGCGATGTCGGCTTGCAGAGCGACGTTGGCTGCTTCGAGCTGGAGCGTCTTCTCCTCGAGCTTGCGGATCAGTGTCTCGCTGTAGTGCTTGAGCAGTTCCGGTTCGGTTTCGGAGTGGTCGGGGTCGTGCTCTGTCCGCGGCCGGGCGATCTGCGGCCGGGCGAGGACCTCGTTGAGGCGGCCGATGAAGTCGTCCGGTTCGGCGGGCTTGAGGATGAACGCATCGGCGCCGAGATCGAGCGCGAGCCGCTCGTCCTCGGCCTCGGTGTAGGTGGCCGTATAGACGACGAACGGTGCTTCCCGCA
>JAEZFY010000291.1 GCA_023417265.1 Actinomycetes bacterium
CCGACGCGCTCGCCGCGCTGCCAGACCCGGCGCTCGTGCTGGCTGCCGACGGCGGGCTCGACCACGCGCTCGCCTCCGGGCTACGCCCGGCCGGGCTGGTGGGCGACCTCGACTCGGTGACGTCCGACGGCCTGGCGTGGGCCACCGAGCACGCCACGATCTCGCGTCACGACCCGGCCAAGGACGCCACCGACACCGAGCTCGCGCTCGACATGGCGGCAGCCCTCAACCCGTCCCGGCTGACCATGCTGAGCGGCGGCGGCGACCGGCTCGACCACACCCTCGCCGCGCTCGGCGCGCTCGCCCGGCCGCACCTCACGACCGTGCCGGTTCTCGACGCGTGGTGGGGCGCCGAGCACATCCGCGTGCTCCACGGCCCCGCCCGGGCGGCGTTCCCCGAACTCGCGCCGGGTGCCCGGGTCTCGCTGGTGGCGATCGGCGGCACGTGCGAGGGGGTCACGTCCACCGGCGTGCGCTGGCCTCTCACCGACGCCGCGCTCGCCCCGCTCGCCGGCCTGGCGGTCAGCAACGAGGTCGTCGAAGCCACGGTCAGCGTTGCCGTCAGCAGCGGCGTGCTGCTCGTGTTCACCGCCGTCTGAGCAACGGCGGCGCACGCACCCCCGCGCGTGCACAACTGGCACGGGCAGCTCGGGGCGGCGTCCCCACGTCGACCGCCGGCCCGGCCCGCCGGCGCACACACGGGTATGCCAGTCACGCCGACTCGCGAACCGTCGGCTGCCACGTTGCGCCACCGCGCCGGCACCCTGCGGGGGTTCGCCGATGCGCTCGAACGGGCGGCCGTGTTCGATCTCGACCCCACGACGTACCCACCCGACGCCGACCAGGTGACGCCCCGGCTCGCCCTCGGCCGGAGGATGGTCGCCACGAATCTGCAGCAGTTGCTCGCCGCCGCCGAGGAGCTGCGTGACATCGCCTGGCAGCTCGAGACCCGCGCCCGCCACCTCGACGGCCGGCCGCGCGGCCCGCACGGCGCGAGCGCCGCGTGAGCACCCCCGTCGAGCTGCTCGACCGGGCGGTCGCGGCGCTCGCCGAACTGCGCCGGCTGCGCTGCACCGATCCGGCCGCGGCCCGGGCCAACGAGACCGTGCGGCTCGTCGCCCACACGCTCGAGTGTTTCTACGTGCCCGAGCTGGCGGCCGTCTCAGAACACGTTGGCGGGGCCGAGCCCGTCGATCGTCGCCCGCCCCGTCAGCCACGCCAGCCGTAGCGCCGGGGCGGCGGTGGCGGCCGCGGGAGGCAGTTGCGTGAGGCCGATCGGCTTGCTGGCCCGGTAGCGCATGGTCAGCGCGGCCAGCTCGCGGCGCACGTACTCGCCGGGCATGTCGGCGAACGTGTAGCCGAGCCCGAGGTCGGCGCGGTGCAGTTCGACTTCGCGCCAGCGCCGGAACGCCAGCTCGGCGAGCGACCGCGAGCTCCCGGCGTGGCTGACCGTCAGCTCCCAGTCGGTGACCGCGTCCCACGCCGCCCCGAGCGCAGCGTGGGCCCTGGCCAGGTCGGCCAGCAACTCGGCCCACGGGCGGCGTGCCCCGGCGGCGATGTCGCGGTCGCGTTGCTCGCTGCCGCCCGGATACTGCGGTGACCCGGCGAGCATGCGCACGTGGCTGTCGGCGTTGCCGGCGAGGTGCGTGAGCACGTGCCCGAGCGACCATCCCGGCAGCCGCGAGGGCGCGTCTGGCGGCTGCGCGTCGAACCCCGCCAGCCACTCGTCGAGCGCCCGCTGCGAGGCCCGGGCGCCGGCGACGGTGGGAGGTTCGGGCACGGCCCGCGAACGTAGTCCGGGCGTGCCAGGCTGTGACCATGACGCAGCTCGGCATGATCGGTCTCGGGCGGATGGGCGCCAACATGGTGCGGCGCTTGATGAGTGGCGGGCACGACTGCGTGGTGTACGACGTCGCCCCGGCAGCGGTCGCCGAGCTCGCCGGCGAGGGCGCCGTGCCGGCCGGCGATCTGGCCGAGTTCGTTGCCGCCCTGGCCCCGCCGCGCAACATCTGGATCATGGTGCCGGCGGCCTACGTGGGTGCCACGGTCGACCAGCTCGTGCCGCTGCTCGCCGCCGGCGACACGATCGTCGACGGTGGCAACTCGTGGTATCGCCACGACGTCGACCGGTCGGCGGCGCTCGCCGAGCACGGCATCCACTACCTCGACGTCGGCACGTCGGGCGGCATCCACGGCCTCGCGCGGGGCTACTGCCTGATGGTCGGCGGCCCCGACGAAGCGGTCGCCCGGCTCGCCCCGGTCTTCGCCACGCTCGCACCTGGTGTGGCGGCCGCCGAACGAACGCCGGGGCGGGCCGGCGAGCCGGCCCCGGCCGAGGCGGGCTGGCTGCACTGCGGGCCATCGGGGGCGGGGCACTTCGTCAAGATGGTGCACAACGGCATCGAGTACGGGCTGATGGCTGCCTACGCCGAAGGCCTCAACATCCTCGCCAAGGCCGACATCGGCGCCGAGACGCACGCCGCCGACGCCGAGACGGCTCCGCTCGACGACGCCAAGTACTACCGCTACGACTTCGACCTGGCGGCGATCACCGAAGTGTGGCGGCGTGGGTCGGTCGTCACGTCGTGGCTGCTCGACCTCACCGCCGAAGCGCTCGTCGACGACCCCCGGCTCGACGCCTACGCGGGCCACGTCAGCGACTCGGGCGAAGGCCGCTGGACGGTGCACGCGGCGATCGACGAGGGGGTCCCGGCCCCGGTCCTGTCAGCCGCGTTGTACCAGCGTTTCAGCTCGCGCGGCCGCGCCGACATCGCCGACAAGGTGCTCTCGGCGATGCGCGCCGGCTTCGGCGGCCACCACGAACGCACCGGGTCGAGCCGGTGATGCCGCCGATCCTCGACGAGCACGGCCAGCCGTGCTCGAGCCAGCCGGCCGCCGACGCGCTGGTGCTGTTCGGCGCCACCGGCGACCTCGCCAAGCGCAAGCTGTTCCCCGCCCTCTACCAGCTCGAGCGGCGCGGCTTACTCGGCGTCCCGGTGATCGGCGTGGCCCGCAGCGACTGGACCGACGCGGCGTTCGTGCAGAACGCCCACGATGCGATCCTCGCCGCCCAGCCGCACGCCGAGGCGACCGTGGTCGAGCCGCTGATGGAACGGCTCGACCTGATCCAAGGCGACTATGCCGACCAGGCGACGTGGGATGCCCTGCGCGACACGCTCGACCGGCACAACTCGTGCAACGCCGTCTACTACATGGCGATCCCGCCCTCGATGTTCCCCGAGGTCGCCACCAAGCTGGCCTCGGTCGGTCTCAACGAGCGCGGCCGGATCGTGGTCGAGAAGCCGTTCGGCCGCGACCTGCACTCGGCCCACGAGCTCAACGCCACGCTGCACTCGGTGTTCCCCGAGCAGCGCATCTTCCGCATCGACCACTACCTCGGCAAGGAAGCCGTCGAAGACCTGCTCGTGTTCCGCTTCTCGAACACGCTGCTCGAACCGGTGTGGAACCGCCAGTTCGTGCGCAGCGTGCAGGTGACGATGTCGGAGACGATCGGTGTCGAGGGGCGGGGCACGTTCTACGACAGCGTCGGGGCGATCCGCGATGTGCTCCAGAACCATCTCCTGCAGGTGGTCGCGCTGCTGGCGATGGAGCCGCCGGCCGGGTCCGACAGCCAGTTCCTGCAGGACGAGAAGGCCAAGGTGCTGGCCGCGATGCGCCCGATCGAACCGGGTGACGTCGTGCGCGGCCAGTACGTCGGCTACCGCGACGAACCCGGCGTCGAGCCGGGCTCGACCGTGGAGACCTACGCCGCGGCGCGGCTCGAGATCGACTCGTGGCGCTGGGCCGGGGTGCCCTGGTACGTGCGGGTCGGCAAGGGGCTCGCCGCCGATGCCACCGAAGCGGTGATCGAACTGCACCAGCCGCCGCGGCTGTTGTTCGACGAGGCGGGCGGCCCGGCGCCGGCGCGCAATCTGATCCGATTGCGGCTCGGCAAGCACGACGGCGTCACGTTCGGGCTCCAGGCGAAGACCCCTGGCCCGCATCTCGACAGCCAGATGGTCGAGGTGTCGGTCGACTTCGCGGCCGCGCTCGGCGAGCGCTCCGAGGCCTACGAGCGGTAGCTCGCCGACGCGCTCGCCCGCGAGCCGCGGCGCTTCGCCCGCCAGGACGTCGTAGAGCA
>JAEZFY010000345.1 GCA_023417265.1 Actinomycetes bacterium
GGTTTGGCCGGCGCCACCGGTGCTGCGGGTGGCGCGGCCCGACGCCGCGCCGACCAACCGCCGAACCCGCCGGGCACGCGCCGGCCGGGGAGCTGCTCGTCGATCACGAGCACGTCGGCGACGGTGCGCTCGAGGAAGGCCCGGTCGTGACTGACGACGACGAGCGCCCCGGGCCACTCGTCGAGCAGGTCCTCGAGCACGCGCAGCGTGTCGAGGTCGAGGTCGTTGGTCGGTTCGTCGAGCAGCAGCACGTTCGGCTTGGCGCGCAGCGTCAACACGAGTTGCAGGCGCCGCCGCTCGCCGCCCGACAACAGGCGCACCGGCGCACGCTGGGCGTCGCCGTCGAACCAGAACCGCTCGAGGAAGCGGGCATCCTCCCAGTCGGGTTGCCGCAAGGGTCCGGCCACCGTCTCGGCCACGGTGCGTTCACCGTCGAGCTCGCGGCCGCGCTGGTCGTAGATGCCGAGGCGGACGGTGGTTCCCGTGACGACGGCGCCTTCGCGGGGCGTGAGGCGGCCGGCCACGACGTCGAGCAGGGTCGACTTGCCGGCCCCGTTCGGGCCGATGATGCCGAGCCGCTCGCGCCGGTCGAGGACGAGGTCGACGCCACGAAACAACCATCCGTCGCGGCCCGCGGCGACCGCCGTCACGCCCGGCGGCGGGGCGGTGTCGAATCGGTGGCCGACACCGGTCAGTTCGACCACCGTGTCACCGAGCCGAGGCGTACCGAAGGCCAGGTCGAGCTCGCCGGCTCGGGCCGCCGCTTGTGGGCGGGCGTTGACGAGCGCGGTCGCCGCTTCGATGCGCGCCTTGGGTTTGCTGGTGCGGGCCGGCGCCCCACGACGCAGCCACGCCAGCTCGGTGCGGGCGAGGTTGCGCCGGGCCTGCTCGTGGCGGGCCGCTTGCTCGTCGCGCTCGGCCTTGTTCTCGAGATACGCCGCGTAGCCACCGCTGTGGATGTAGGTGGTGCCGCGGTCGATCTCGATGATCTTGGTGGTGAGGCGATCGAGCAGGTGCCGGTCGTGGCTCACCAGCAGCAACGCTCCGCGGTGCCGGGAGAGACGGTCCTCGAGCCAGTCGATGGCGTCGATGTCGAGGTGGTTGGTCGGCTCGTCGAGGATCAGCACGGCGTCGTCGCTCGCTTCGCTCGGCGGGCCGAGCTCGACCAGTGCTCGGGCGAGCGCGACCCGCTTCGCCTCGCCACCCGACAGCGTGGCCAAGCGGTCGTCGAGCCGCCCGCCCATGCCGAGCCGTTGCAGGATCGCCGCGGCCTCCCACTCCCCGCGCGCCGAGCCAGCGGCCACGGCCACGGCCTCGCCGACCGTGCGGCCCGGGAGCGCGGCCGCTTGGTCGAGGACCACGAAACGCACCCCGCGCCCGCGGCGCACCGTCCCGCCCGACTCGCCGCCACCAGCCCCTTCGCTGAGTGTCACGCCGGTCAACTGGCGCAGCAGGGTCGTCTTGCCGGCCCCGTTGAGACCGACGATCGCGATCCGGTCACCCGACGACACGGTCAACGAGACCCCCGAGAACAAGGGCCGCCCCGGACGGCTGGCGCGCAGGTCGACCGCATCGAGGAGAATCACCGGCCGCAGGCTACGGACCGGCGAGTGCCAGACTCACTCGCGTGCCCGCTGCGCCCCCCACCCTGAGCCGCCGCGACCTCGCCCGCTGGGCCCTGCTCGGCGCCCCGGCGGCGGCGTTCGTGGCAGCCTGCGGAGGGTCGGACCCGGCGGCCGCGCCGGCCACCACCGCGCTCCCGCAGGCGACCAGGCCGACCACCCGGCCGACCACTATGCCGACCACCGTCCCGGCCGCGACGCGTCCGGCGACGACGATCCCAGCGACCACGCTCGCCCCTGCCACGACCGTCGCCGCTGTGCCGGGCTTGCCGTGGTGGCTGCGCGGCAACTTCGCCCCCGTCGGCCGGGAGATCGACGCCGCCGAACTGCCCGTGACCGGCGCCCTACCACCCGCGCTGCGCGGCCTCTACGTGCGCAACGGATCGAACCCCGCGGCAGGGACGTCGCCGCACTGGTTCTTCGGCGACGGGATGGTGCACGGCGTCCGCCTCGCCGACGGCCGCGCCACCGCCTACACGAACCGCTACGTGCGCACCGATCTGTACACCGCCGGGCTCGGCTTCGGCGAGGGTGCCCCCGGTGGCGCCGCCAACCAGTCGAACGTGTCGTGCATCTGGCACGCCGGCCGGTTGCTCACGAGCGGCGAGGTCGGGTTCCCGTACGAGCTCGATCCGGCGACGCTCGACACCGTCGGCGTGTTCGACTTCGCCGGGGCCCTGACGTCGGCGTTCACCGCCCACCCGAAGCTCGACCCGGCGACCGGGCGGCTGCACTCGTTCGGGTACGGCTTCACCCCGCCGTATCTCACGTACCACGTGATCGAGCCGGACGGGACGCTCGCCCACGCCAGCGTCGTCGACATCCCGCGCAGCACGATGATCCACGATTTCGCGATCACCGACCGCGACGCCGTGTTCTGGGACCTGCCGGTGGTGTTCGACCTCGACGCCGCCGTGCGGTTCATCGAGGACCCGGACGCCGCCGCGTTCCCGTACCGCTGGGCGCCCGAAGCCGGGGCCCGGGTCGGCGTGATGCCGCTCGGCGGGGGCGCCGTGCAATGGTTCGAGCTCGACCCGTGCTACGTGTTCCACGGCGTCAACGCCTACCGGGACGGGACCGACGTCGAGGTCGACGTGTGTGCCCTGTCGTCGATGTTCGCTCCCGGCCAGGTGCTCGGTGGCGACGCCTCGCTGCAACGCTGGACGCTCGACACGCTGACCGGGAAGGCGTCGGTGCGGGTGCTCGGCGAACACACCGGCGACCTGCCCAGCCGCAACCCGCGCCTGCTCGGCCGGCCGTACCGGTACGCCTATCTGGTGGCCACCCGCGAGGCCGCCGACACCGTCGATTTCGGTGGAGTGGTCAAGCTCGACGTCAAGACCGGCGCCGCCGACACGTGGGACCCGGGGCCGGGCTTCCACGGCGGCGAGTGGCTGTTCGTGCCCGCCGACGACGACACCGCCGAGGACGCCGGCTACCTGCTCGGCTACGTGCACGACGACGCCACCGACACGACCCAACTGGTGGTGCTCGACGCCGCCGCGGTGCGCGCCGGCCCGATCGCCCGAGTGGGCCTGCCCCAGCGCGTGCCCTACGGCTTCCATGCCGCCTGGGTGCCGGACTGACCGCCGCCGACCGCTCACCAGTACGTTCGGCTCAATGGCCGACCTGCTCGCCCTCTCCACCCGGATCATCGACGAGAACGTGCTCGACGAGCCGGTCAACCGCGTCACCAACCAGCTCTCGGAGGTCGCCGACGGCCTCGCCGTCGTCGAGAGCTTCAGCCACTCGGTGGTGCTGCGCACCGCCGCCGGGCTGGTGGCGTTCGACGCCTCGGGCGTGCACACCGGGCAGGCGGTGACCGAAGCGATCGCCGGGTGGGCGCCCGAACCGGTCACGCACCTCGTGTACACGCACGGCCACGGTGACCACGTCGGCGGTAGCGGGGCGTTCGCCGAGCGGTGGGGTGCGCCCGAGGTGCTCGGCCACGCCAACGTGAATCCCCGGCTCGAGCGCTACCGGCGCACCAGCGACTGGAACGTGATCGTCAACACGCGCCAGTTCGGCGGGATCCCGCGCGACCTCAACCTCGGGATCGGACAGAGCAGCGACCGCCGGACCCGGTTCCTGCCCGACTCGGTGCTGCCGACCGACGTCGCCTTCGACACGTCACACACGTTCACCGTCGGCGACGACGTGATCGAGTTGCACCACGCCCGCGGGGAGACCGACGACCACCTGTGGGCCTGGATCCCGGGACGCCGCACGATCATGGCCGGCGACTTCCTGATCTGGAACTTCCCCAACGCCGGCAACCCGCAGAAGGTCCAGCGCTACCCGGGCGAGTGGGCCGCCGCGCTGCGCCGCATGATCGCCCAGGGGCCGGAGCTGTTCGTGCCCGCCCACGGCCTGCCGATCGCCGGAGCCGACCGGATCGCCCGGGTGTTGACGACCGTCGCCGACACGCTCGATGCGCTGGTGGAGCAGGTGCTGGCAATGATGAACGGCGGGGCCACGCTCGACGAGATCGTGCACACGGTGAAGGTGCCGGCGGAGACGCTGGCGCTGCCGTTCATGCGCCCGTTCTACGACGAGCCCGAGTTCGTCGTGCGCAACGTGTGGCGCCAGTTCGGCGGCTGGTGGGACGGCGCGGCGAGTCGCCTCAAGCCGGCTGCCGACGCCGAGCTCGGCTCGGTGCTCGCCGAGCTGGCCGGTGGGCCGGGCGTGCTGATGGACCGCGCCGAGCAGGCCGCCGGGGCCGGCGACTTCCGCCTGGCCGGGCACCTCGCCGACCTCGCCGGGTGGGCCGCCCCCGCCGACGCCGGCCTGCACGCCCGCCGAGCGGCGATCTACCTCGCCCGCCGCAACGTCGAGCCGAGCCTGATGAGCAAGGGCATCTACGCCGCCGCCGCCCGCGAGTCGCAGGCCGTGGCCGACGCCACCGACGGCACCGACGCGTGATTCGGGCGCCCCGGTGGGTCAGCCGGGCGGCTGCTGCTTCTGCTTGAGCTCGGCCTCGTATTTGGCGGTCGACGTCTCGACCGCCTTGAGGTTGCTCTCCACGAGTTCCGGGCGGGCCGCCCGCGCACGCGCCTTGCTGTCGCGGGTGGGGTGGGCCTGGCCTTGGAAGTGCGGGGCGACGTGGCGCGCGAACAGTTCGAACGAGCGGAACTTGGCGGCCGGCGCGGCCCAGTCGTGGGCCAGTTGCAGGTAGGCGCCGAAGCCGCCGTTGGACTGCTTGACGAGCCGCTCGATCTGCTCGATCGCGTCGTCGGGCGTGCCGATCGTGCCGAGCCCGCTGTCGTTGACGAAGTCGATGCACTGACGGACGGTCGTGCCGTCGCCGACCGCCATCTGCGGGAACGCGGCAGTGTGCTGGAAGTAGTCGAACCAGTCGAGCATCCCGTGCTCGACGTCGGCGTACGCCTGCTCGCGCGTCTCGGCGAGGTGCATCAGGCCGACCAGCCGCCAGGCGTTGCGGTCGACGGTGACGCCGTAGTGCGCGGCGCGCTCCTCCATCACGTCCCAGTGCAGAGCGAGCACGTCGAACCCGGCCGCGGTGGTGGCCCCGATCGACAGCAGTCCGTGCCCGTAGCGACCGGCAAGCCGCGGCCCGGACGGCGAGGCGACCGCGGCGATCGCGATCTCGGGGTGCGGGTCGCTGTACGGGCGCAGGTGCAGGCGCGCGTCGCGCAGCGTCCACCGGTCGTTCTCGAAGTTGACCGGCTCCTCGCTCGTCATCAGCCGGGTGATCACGTCGACCGCGTCCTCGAGCAGCTCGCGGGTCTGGGGCATGTCGAGCCCGATCATGGCCGCGTCGCTGGGCAGCGCCCCGGGGCCGAGCCCGAGGATGAACCGGCCGCGGGTCATGTGGTCGAGTTGGACGGCACGCTCGGCGACCCACAGCGGGTTGTGGTAGCTGGCGCTGATCACGCCCGAGCCGAGCTTGATCCGCCGCGTGCGCTGGGCCGCGGCAGCGATGAAGATCTCCGGTGAGGCGATCACCTCGCTGCCGGCCGAGTGGTGCTCGCCCACCCACGCCTCGTCGTAGTCGAGCCGGTCGAGGTGCTCGATCAGTTCGAGGTCGCTCTCCAGCAGGATGGTCGGGCTGACCCCGGCCGGGTGGAACGGCGCCATGAAGATTCCGAAGCGCATCCGTGACATGTCGACCCCCGAGTCGGTTGTGCGGGCCCCCCGACCCACGTCACGCCGAGGGTAGTCGCGCCGGCAGCCAGAGGCGGCGTGGTGTTCACGGTCATCGCATGGCGACCGGCCCCATCAGGGTCCGGTTGCTGCGAGATGTCTCACGACATCACATCGGTGGGCGTAGAGGTGTTGTGTCTCAGGACATCCCGGACAGATGTCGCGCGTCATACCGGACACATCGTGCGGGGGTGTCCAAAGCCCGTCTGGTGATCACTGCGGTCGTTGTCGAGAAGCGCTCGGTGTCCGAGGTCGCTGCCGCCTACGGCGTCTCACGGTCGTGGATCTACGAACTGGTCGCCCGCTACCACGCCGAAGGCGACACCGCGTTCGAACCACGCTCGCGGCGACCGCGCACACGACCTGACGCGACCCCGACCGTAACGGTCGAACTGGTCATCGAGCTCCGCCGACAACTCAGGACAGCCGGCCTCGATGCTGGCGCGGACACGATCGCCTGGCATCTCGAACACCACCACCAACTCAAGGTCTCACGGGCAACGATCTACCGGATCATCCGCCGCGCCGGTCTGGTGACCGCCGAACCGAAGAAGAAACCCAAGGCCGCCTACGTCCGGTTCCAAGCCGAACAACCCAACGAGACCTGGCAGGCCGACTTCACCCACCACCGCCTCACCAACGGCAGCGACGCCGAGATCCTCACCTGGCTCGACGACCACTCCCGCTACGCCCTGTCCGTCACCGCCCACCAACCCGTCACCGGACCCACCGTAGTCACCACCTTCCGCGCCGCCACCGCCCGCCACGGGATCCCGTTCTCGACCTTGACCGACAACGGTTTGGTATTCACCACCCGCTTCGCGCACGGCGGACGCACCTCACGCAACGGCCTCGAGAACGAACTCGTCAAACTCCGCGTCCGCCAGAAGAACTCACGCCCCAACCACCCCACCACCTGCGGCAAAGTCGAGCGCTTCCAACAGACGATGAAGAAGTGGCTACGCACCCAACCCCCCGCCGCAACCATCACCGAACTCCAACACCAGCTCGACACGTTCGTCGAGATCTACAACCACCACCGCCCACACCGCTCCCTCCCACACCGGGCAACACCCGCCGTCGCGTACACCACCCGCCCCAAAGCCACACCCGGCAACCACCACCCCGACAGCGAGTTCCGCGTCAGACACGACCGCGTCAACCAAGGCAACGTGAGCCTGCGCGTCGACGGCCACATGCACCACATCGGCATCGGCCGAACCCTCAACGGAACCCCCGTCATCCTCCTCATCAACGGCCACGACATACGCGTCATCCACGCCACCACCGGCGAAATCATCCGCACCCTCACCATCAACCCCGAACGCCGCTACCACGGCACCGGACGACCACCAGGCGGACCCACCGGACCCCGAAAAAACAAGCGGACCGGACCCTGATGGGGGTCCGGTCCGTCCGGGATGTCTCGCGACATCACACTGGTGGCGGGGGCAGGATTTGAACCTGCGACCTTCGGGTTATGAGTGCACCGACCCCCGTGGGAGTTGGTCCGCGCTCGTCGGCATCCTCCCTGATGAGCGACAGAATCGGCATCGCCGAGCAGCGCTGTCGTAGGCGCCAGTAGGAGCCCGTTGGTGCTCGTCGTGTTGTACGACCGTTGTACTGGACAACTCCCGAGCGACCACCGAGTGCTCGCCTGCGTTGGTCGGTGCGAATCGTGCTAACAAGGTGCTGACAGCGGCCAGTCAGGCTGCGTCGTCGTCGGTCGCGACCGAGGTGGATCCGCACCCGGCGCTCCTCGTCGTCGCTCCTTGATCTACTGGTGGACGGGAGCTGTAGATCCTCCTCCACGGCCACGACCGGTCGAATTGCGAGGCGCGTTGAGGCCAAGGTCTACTCGCGAGCGTCTTCGATCTCGTTGACCTCCGTCGGCTCGCATCTCTTCGACGACTTCGGACGCGACCGATCGGAAAGGTGGGGAGCAGGTGACGTTGGCCATGGCAACGCTTCGATACACCGCCGAGGTGTTCCACCGAGCCACCTGGTATCGGAGTGCGGCCATACATCACAAGCAGGTCGGCACCGTCGGCCCAAGGAACACCTGGCGCAGCGAGCGACACCTTGAGTGTTGAGGAGGTAGGTCAGCTGGTGAGGAAGTGGTTCCCCCCCCGAAGACGAGCGGCGACGACCGGTGTCGCGGCGGTCGTGTCGGTTTCTGCAGCGGATGTTCGCCCGGTGTTCGGCGTTGGCGTGACTGACGAGTCAGTGACGGCTGCGTGGTCAGGCGACGAGCGACGCCGGCTCGACCTCGAACATGTCGCGGTGGTGTTCGAGCGCGCCTCCGGTTTGGTGAGTGTGTTCGGCCCGTTCGTCGGGCCGGTGGAGGCCTCGGTGTTCGCGGACCGGTACTCGCTCGAGATCGCGGATGTGGTTGTGGACGGAACGCGTGTCGTCGTGACGCCACTCGACCCAGGCGAGTAGGAACCGTTTCGCGGAGCTGTGGGTCTGTTGGGAGGGAACACCCTGACACTGGGACGACACCTTCTGATCAGATGCGACGAGTGGTGCAGGAGTACGAGGTGATGTGACCGACGAGCAGCGTGATGACTGCGACGGGTTCCGGCGGTTCGTTGGCGCGCACGAGCGGATGGTGCGTGCTGCGCTTTCGCGCGCTGAGGGCAACGCGTCGGACGTCGAAGAGATGTGCGCTGACGTGTTCGTGTTGGCCTACGAACGCTTCGATGAGCTGTCCGGGCTCGATGTCGTGCGGCAGCGGGTGTGGTTGGCGCGCACGGCCGGCTTTCTGGTGGCGAATCATGGGAGGCGTGCGGCGACTCGTCGTCGGACGGTGGATCGGCTGCGAGCGCTGCCGGTTGTGGATGAGGTGGTGTCGGCGGAGGACGTGGTGGTGTCGCATGGTGAGGAAGCGGTGGGAAAGGCCTTGTCGAAACTGAGTGCTGCGCAACGTCAGGTGCTGGTGCTGCGAGCGCTGGGGCATGACGGGCCGTCGATCGGTCGGTTGTTGGGCATCACGGCCGGAACAGCGCGCAAGCGGTTGATGGTGGCCCGAGCTGCGTTCATGGCCGCCTACGCGCAGCTGAACGCCGCCGACGGCACCGAGGCGACCAGCGAACCTCACGAGGGGAGGGTGCTGTGAGCGACGTCGATGACGTGAACGGCAACGACGTGGATCCGATCTCGTCGTGGATCTTCCAGCATCCGGAGGTGTGGGATGACGCGGTGACGCCGCTCGACGACGATCGAATCGATGCCCTCGTCGACCGAGTGATCGGGCGCGCCCAAGCACAACAGCGTCGCTACGGTGGGCAGCGGCGGCGCAAGGTCATCGCTGTCGGTGCTGTCACCGGCATGCTGGTTGTCGCTGGCGCTGTCGGCGCCGCCGCATTGCTGCGGGGTCAGCCGTCACAGCCGATCGCGGGAATCGCGTGCCAGGACGGGATCGGCGATGACGCGGTCGTGGTGGCGATCGACCCGACCGACGATCCGATCGGTGGTTGCGAGGCGGCCTGGCGGGCCGGGCGATTCAACGAGGACCGCGATCAGCCGACGGAACCGCCCACGTTCGTCGCGTGCATCGGGTCTGGCGGGGCGGTGCAGGTTCATCCGCTCGACTTCGGTACGTGTGAAGAACTCGGCCTCGCCGCCGCCGACCCCGCGCTCGATGACGACAACCGGTCGGTGGTCGAGCTGAACGATCGGATCGTTGCCGAGGTGAACTCATCGATGCCGTGCCTGAGCGCCACGGATGCTGGTGCGATCGCTGAAAGGGTCCTCGATGATTCAGGTGTCAGAGGGTGGCGGGTGGAGATTCGCACGGACTCCGCTGTGGCGTCGTGCGCGAAGGCTGCGGTCGTGTTCGACCGGAAGGTCATCGAGGTCATCAAGTTCCCGTAAACCCGGAGGTATGCCATGTTCCGCACCGCTCGCCTGCTCGCCGTGACAGCCGCCGCTGTTGTCGGGGTCGTGCCGGCCGCCCACGCCACCAACGCTGACGTCTCGGATGGACGCGCACCGGACGCGGTGATCGCTGCGTTCGACGGCGGCTGGATCGATCTGACGAAGGGGTGGGGCGAGGCGACCGCGTGCTCGAGCGATGGTGCGTCCACGGTCTGCTTTCGCACCGAAGCCGAGATGGATCGAACGATGAACGGATCACTGCGCGGTCCAGTGCCGTTGGCATCGTGTTCGTCGTCGCTGCGGCTGTACCGGTCGACCGGGTTTGCCGGTGGCGTGTTGAGCCTCACGACACAGAACACGTACATCAACCTGTCTGCGTACGGGTTCGACAACGACACGAGCAGTTACCGGGTCGGTGCGTGCGCTGCCTACTTCTATGACGGCACCAACGGAAGCGGCAGCTTGTACACCGGTTCGACGGGTGCGGGTGTGTCGGCGTCGTCGATGGTGTCTGGGTGGGACAACCGGATCAGCAGTGTCTACATCACGTGATCCGGCTGCGTTGATCAACGGATCCGACACCGAGAACACGGTCGGCGCGGAAATGCCCGTTGGTCGCAGCGCGGCGCTCGTCGGGCCGATCGAGCCACGTCCGGTCGATTCGGGCGGCGACACCGACACCGAGGAGCACCGCAGACGTCGACGCCGCCGGTGGTGGTGGCTGCTCGCTGTCGTCGCCGTGGTCGCGGCGACTGCGGCGACGTGGGTGGTGGCAACCCGGGTGCAGTCACCCGAGCAGGCTGCATCGAACGCGGCTCCACCAGAAGCGTCATGGGTGACCGCAGTGGTCGAGCTTCGCGTCCTGACGCAGACGTTGATCACCCGTGGCGACGTGACCCCGGAGGTGTCGGCGTCACTGCGAGTACCAGTCTCGGTGGTCGGCGATCCCGTGATCACCGACCTCGCTGTGGCGGCGGGGGACGAGGTGGTCGAGGGGCAACGGGTTGTCGAAGTGTCCGGTCGGCCGGTGTTCGTGCTGGTCGGCGATGTCCCGGTGTATCGGTCGTTGCGGCCCGGGATGACTGGTTCCGATGTCGCGCAACTGCAAGTGGCGCTGTCACGGTTGGGATGTCCGATCATCGACGCCGTAGGGGTGTATGGGCCCGACACCAAGGCCTGCGTCGGAGCGTTCTATGCAGATGCCGGCTATGAGGCGTTGCCGTCGTCGGAGACCGAGGCGGCCGATCTCGCCGCCGCCGGCAAGGCGGTCGACGACGCGCAGGCCGCTGTCGATGCCGCCGACGCAGCATGGCGTCAGGCTGCCGAAGGAGTGGACGGCTCGGCGTTGTTGGCGGTGCAACTCGGTCTCGAGTCGGCTCGACGCAGCTACAACGATGCCGTGGTTGCCGCTGCCGACAGCGTCGCGCAAGCAGAAGCCGAACTCGCCGCCGCGCAGACGGAACTGGATCGGGTGCGTGCCGATCCGACAGCAACGCCTGCCGACGTGTCCGCTGCGGAGTTGAAGGTCGGCCAGCAGCAGAGCGCAGCCGACACCACTCGACGATCCGGCGCCACCGCCGTCGCGAACGCCGCCGACGCGGTGAAGCTTGCCGAGGCGAGCCTGGCCGAGGCGACCAACCCGGACACGACCGCCGAGTACATCGCGCTCGGCCAAGCGCTCGCCACCCGCGACACAGCGGCGGCTGCGCTCGAGGCGCTGCAGGCCACGACCGGCCCGACCGTCGCGCAGGGCGAGATGGTGTTCATGCCGGCGCTGCCCGCACGGGTCCGCACCACCGTCACCTCACTCGGATCGCTCGACACCACCGACGGCTCGATCGGTGGCGGGAGCGGCGGTGGGATCGTCGAGTTGAGCGGCGGTGCGCTGGTGGTCACGATGACACTACGAGCCGACGAGATCGCGCTCGCCCGGGTCGGCATGCCCGTCGAGTTGCTCGACGAACAAACCAGCATCAGCTACCCGGCCACGATCACCAACATCGCCGACAACGCCACCACCGGATCGGACGGAACAAGCGGCTTCCAAGCCACCATCACCCCCGACACGTCCCTCCCGGCCGTCCTGACCGGCTCCAACGTGCGCGTCACCATCGCCGCCGCGTCGAGCGAGACCGAGACCCTGGTCGTGCCGATCACGGCGATCTCCTCGGCAGCCGACGGAACCACCACGGTCGCCGTCCTTGCCGCCGGGTCACGCGACCCGGTCCCGGTCGAGGTGACCACCGGGATCAGCGCTGACGGGTTCGTCGCCATCGAACCTGTCGACCCGGCCGATCTGCACGACGGCGACAAGGTCGTCGTCGGGCGATGACCGCCAACCTCGGGCCAACCCCCGCGACCGACCCGCACTCGGCAGGGGCGGCGATCGGGGACGGGGGTGGTTCACGCGATGTGGTCGTGGTCGATGGGCTCACCAAGACGTTCCCCGGTCCACCACCGGTCACCGCGCTCCACCCGTGCCGGTTCACGATCCGTGCCGGTGAGTACGTCGCGATCACTGGCGCATCTGGTTCCGGCAAGACCACCCTGCTGTCGCTGCTCGGGCTGCTCGACACACCCACTGCCGGCCGCTACGTGCTCGACGGCGTCGACGTCGCCGACCTCGACGACACGACCCGCTCCGCACTCCGGGCCCGTCGTATCGGGTTCGTGTTCCAAGCGTTCCACCTCGTCGGCTACCGGACCGTGATCGACAACATCGCCCTTGGGCTCCTCTACCAAGGCATCCCCACACGAGAACGACGCGCCCGCGCCCGAGCCGCCGCCGACCAAGTCGGCCTCGGCCACCGACGCCACGCCCGCTGCTCCACCCTGTCCGGCGGCGAGAAGCAACGCGTCGCGATCGCCCGCACCCTCGTACGCAACCCATCCCTCGTGCTGTGCGACGAACCAACCGGGAACCTCGACACCGCCACGACCCGCCAGATCCTGAACCTGCTCGACCAGCTTCACCACACGGGCCTCACCATCGTCGTCATCACCCACGACCCGACCATCGCCGCAGCCACCCAACGCCACCTCACCATCACCGACGGCCACCTCAGCGAAATCCGCCGTGAGCATGCGACGACGCTCTGACCCCACCATCACCGCACCATCGGTGTTCCGACGCCGAGATGCCCTGGCTGAGGCGTTCGCAGTCATCGCACAACGCCCCGTGCGAACCCTCCTCACCGCGCTCGGCACCATCCTCGGCGTCGCCGCGTTCGTCACCACCACCGGACTCGCCGAGACCGCCAGCGCCCAGGTGTCCTCACGCTTCGACGCGCTCCGCGCCACCGAAGTCCGCGTCCAAGACGCAGCCCCCGACGGCACCAACCCCTTCCCCGCCGACACCGACCAACGCCTCCAAGCACTCAACGGCGTCAACCACGCCGGCATCACCTACACCGTCGCCGATCCCGGCACCATCCAACCCCGCACCCTCGCCGCACGACCGCTCCGCACCACCACCCCGATCCCCGTCATCGCCGCCAGCCCCGGCGCCCTACGCGCCGCACTCCCCACCCTTGCGACCGGCCGCCTCTACGACGACTGGCACCAACAACGAGCCGAACACATCGCCGTCATCGGACGCGTCGCCGCCGACCAACTCGGCATCACCAGCATCGACCGCCAACCCGTCGTGTTCCTCGACGACACCCCCTACGTCATCGCCGGCATCATCGACGACGTCGCCCGCAACCCCGACCTCCTCCTCGCCATCACCATCCCCACCACCACCGCCGACGCCCAGTTCGACACCGCCAACGCCGAACGCCAAGTCCTCATCGACACCGCCCCCGGAGCCGCCCAACACATCGGCAGCCAAGCA
>JAEZFY010000035.1 GCA_023417265.1 Actinomycetes bacterium
TCTGGGGGCGCGGCCCGCTTATGCGGTCCCGCGCCCGAAGCCCGTCGCTTACCGTGCGTGACGGCTCAGCGGTGGCGGCGACGGCCACCGCGGTCGCCGCGGTCGCCGCGATCGCCGCGGTCGCGGCCGCCGCCCGAGTCGCCGCCGCGCCGTTCCGAGGCCGGGCCGAGGTCGCCGAACTCGGTGGCGAGCTCGGCGTCGAACGTGTCGGCGAACGACACGGTTTCGATGTCACCGTTGCCGCTCCGGGCCGGAGCTTCGCTGGCGTCGTCGGCTGGTGCCGGCGCGCCGAGCGAGGCCGTGGCTGCCGTGCCACCTTCGCTTGCCGGCAGATCGCCGGCGGGCACGAGGCTGACCTTGCCACGGTCGTCGATCTCCTCGACGACGACGTCGATCTCGTCGCCGAGCGAAAGCACGTCCTCGACCGAGTTGATCCGCTTGCCGCGGCCCAGCTTGGAGATGTGGACGAGGCCGTCGCGGCCGGGGAGGATGTTGATGAACGCACCGAACTTGGTGATGTTCACCACGCGGCCCTTGTAGGTCTTGCCGATCTCCGCCATCGGCGGGGCGACGATGTTCATGATCGCCTGGAGGGCTTCCTCCATGCGCCACGCCTCGACCGCGCCGACCGTGACGAAGCCTTGGGCCCCGTCGTCGTCGACGGAGATGTCGGCGCCGGTCTCCTGCTGGATCGTGTTGATGACCTTGCCCTTCGGGCCGATGACCTCGCCGATCTTGTCCATCGGGATCGTAATCGTCTTGATCTTCGGGGCGGTCTCGCCGACCTCGTCGCGAGCGGCCGGGATCGCCGCGTTCATGACCTCGAGGATCTGCAGGCGGGCGACCTTGGCCTGGTTGAGCGCGGCGGCGAGCACGTCGGCGGGGATCCCGTCGATCTTCGTGTCGAGCTGCAGGGCGGTGACCGCGTCGGCGGTGCCGGCGACCTTGAAGTCCATGTCGCCGAACGCGTCCTCGGCGCCGAGGATGTCGGTCAGCGTGGTGTACGTACCCTCGTCGTAGATCAGGCCCATCGCGATGCCGGCCACGGCCGCCCGAGTGGGTACCCCGGCGTCCATCAGGGCCAGGCTCGACGAGCACACCGACGCCATCGACGTCGAGCCGTTCGACGACATGACCTCGCTGACGAGGCGCAGCGTGTAGGCGAAGTCCTCCTGGGCGGGCACGACAGGCAGCACGGCCCGGGCGGCGAGCGCACCGTGGCCGATCTCGCGGCGTTTCGGCGAACCGACCCGGCCGGTCTCACCGTTGGCCCACGGAGCCATGTTGTAGTGGTGCAGGTAGCGCTTGGTGTCGACCGGGCTGAGCGAGTCGATCAGCTGGTTCATCTTCGGCATGCCGAGCGTGACGACGTTGAGCACCTGCGTTTCGCCGCGCTGGAAGATCGCCGAGCCGTGAGCCGTCGGCAGCACGCCGACTTCGGCCGACACGGGACGCAGATCGGCGACCTGGCGGCCGTCGATGCGCAAGCCCTCGGTGACGATCCGCTTGCGGACGAGCTTCTTGGTGAGGCTGCGGACGGCTTCCTTGATGCCCTTCTCCTGGCCGGCAAAGGCCGCGCCCTCGGCCGCGAGTTCGGCGATCGCCTTGGCCGCGGCGGCGTCCGTGGCGGCGTTGCGCTCGGCCTTGCCGGCGATCTTGACGGCGGCGGCGATGTCGTCGGACACGAGCGCCTCGACGGCCGCGAACTGCTCGGGCGTGTAGTCGAGGACCGGGGTGTACGCGAGCGGGGTGATCGGGCCGTGCGTGGCGATCACGCTGGCCACGAGCTGGCGCTGCAGGGCGATCGATTCCTTGATCCACGTCTTGCTGGCCTCGAGCCCGCCGGCGAGGACTTCCTCGTCGACCTTCGGGGCGCCGTCTTCGTAGTAGTAGAAGCTGCGCTCGGTGCCGCCGGCCTCGACCATCATGATCGCGACGTCGCCGTTGTCGAGCTCGCGCCCGGCGACGACGAGTTCGAACGTCGACTCGTCACCCTCCTGGTAGGTGGGGTGCGGGATCCACTCGCCGGTCTGGCTGTAGGCGATGCGAACCGAGCCGATCGGCCCGTCGAACGGGATGCCCGAGATCATCAGCGCCGCCGAGGCGGCGTTGATCGACAGCACGTCGTGCGGGTTCTCCTTGTCGGCACCGATGACGGTGGTGACGACCTGGGTCTCGTTGCGGAAGCCTTCCGGGAACGAGGGGCGCAGCGGCCGGTCGGTGAGGCGGCAGGTGAGGATCGCTTCCTCGGTGGGGCGGCCCTCGCGACGGAAGAACGAGCCGGGGATCTTGCCGGCCGCGTAGGCCCGCTCCTCGACGTCGACGGTCAGCGGGAAGAAGTCCATCCCGGGACGCACGTCCTTGGCCGCGTTGGCCGTGGTGAGCACCTTCGTGCGGCCGATGGTGGCCACGACGGCCCCCTGGCTCTGCGGGGCAAACTTGCCCGTCTCGAAGGTGAGGGTCTTGTCGGTCCCCGACACCGGGCCGGAGACGCGAATGGGGTCAGCCACGAATGGCTCCTTTCAGCCACCGCCTCGTGCGGCGGCACTCTGGAGCAGCGGGCCGGTTCCCAGTTGGCAACCCCGTGACGCGGACGACTTCTAGCTGTCGTCGGCAACCCTGAAGACAGGGCCGCCACGGAGTAGGCAACCGGCAACCAACCGTTGCCGCTCATGTTCCGACGCGGACGATCCACGCCTGAACCAGCATCCTACCGGAGAACCCCGGAACACGCGTACGTCACGCGAGTGCCGCCGAGGCCGCGAACCTGGGGCCGGTGTCAGCGTTGGAGGTCTGAGACGGGAGCGGATCGTTCGAGCGCAAGGCGCGGGAGGGCGACGTTGACTTCGGTCAACGAGCCCGATCCGCAACGCAGCGATCGGGCGATCCGGCCCGTCTCAGCGGCGGAGGCCCAGTTCGGCGATGAGGGTGCGGTAGCGGGCGACGTCGATGTCGCGGAGGTAGTCGAGCAAGCGCCGACGACGACCGACGAGCATCAGCAGGCCACGCCGGCTGTGGTGGTCCTTGGCGTGCACCTTGAGGTGCTCGGTGAGGTGCGCGATGCGGTCGGTGAGGAGGGCGATCTGGACTTCCGGGGAACCGGTGTCGGTGTCGCTCTTGCCGAACTTGGCGACGATCTCGGACTTGGGCGCGAGGGCCATGGTGGTCTGCCTTCCAGATGGAGGTCGCGGGCCCCGGCTGGGGCTGCCGCATCACGTCGTCGCTGTGGAGCCACGACGGACCGCACCATGCTACGAGCGCGGCGAGCGTGCGCCAACGCCGCCCGTGTCAGCCGCCGAGCAGTTGTTGGGCGTGGGCGACGTCGTTGCGGAGCTGGGCGACGAGCGCTTCGATGCCGTCGAACTTGCGCTCGGAGCGGAGGAACTCGACGAAGCGCACCTTGGCCCGTTCGCCGTACAGGTCGCCTTCGAAGTCGAGCAGGTGGGCTTCGAGCAGGGAGTGGTCGGCGTGGGCGTAGAACGTCGGCCGCCGGCCGATGTTGATCGCGCATGCGTGTTGGCCGCCGTCAGGTCGCACGTACCAGCCGGCATACACGCCGTCGGCGGGCAGACACACACGGTTCCACACCTCGACGTTGGCGGTCGGGAAGCCGAGCAGGCGGCCGCGCTGGTCGCCGTGCACCACCGTGCCGCGGGCTTCGAACGGGCGCCCGAGCATTGCCGCGGCGCGGGCGACGTCGCCACCAGCGAGGGCGCGGCGGATGGCGGTTGAGCTGACCGGCTCGTCGACGCCGTCGCCGCGCCCGACGAGTTCGACGGGGACGACGTCGAAGCCGTGGACCTGGCCGAGCTTGCGGAGCAGGTCGACGTTGCCTTCGCGGTTGCGGCCGAAGTGGAAGTCTTCGCCGACGACGACCGCCTCGGCGCGCAGGCACGCCACGAGCAGCTCCTCGACGAAGTCGGCGGCCGGCTCGGCGGCCCGCTCGGCGTCGAACGGCAACACGACGGCGGCGTCGATGCCGGTGGCGGCGAGCAGTTCGAGGCGTTGCTCGGCGTCGGTGAGCAGTTGCGGTGCGGATTCGGGCCGGACGACGCTGGCGGGGTGGCGATCGAACGTCAGCACGGCCGAGCGGGCGCCCCGTTCGGCGGCGATCCGGCGGACCTGGCCGATCAGGGCCTGGTGGCCGAGGTGCAGACCGTCGTAGACACCGATCGTGACGACCGCGCGCTCACCGGGAAACGGCTCCGCCGACGGATCCGTGACGACTTCCACGACGGCGACGTTATCTGCCGCGGGGGCGTCACAACCCGGCCCGATTCAGCTGGGCGGAACGATGGCGGTCGGGAGCACGACGGCCGGTTTGACGAGCCCTTCGCGGCGATCGAACGGCTCGTACACGGCGAGCAGCCCGGCCGTCCCGCACACGGCCCACGGCCCAGCGCCGGCGCAGCCGAGGTCGGCGCCGGGCAGAACTTGGCCGCGTCCGACGAGCACGGCGATGTCGGCGCCGACGTCGACGCGGGCCAGCCCGGCGAGGGCCGCCTCGACCGGCAACAGCTCGGCGGTGTCAGGGGGGCCGGCCTGGTCGACCGTGAACGCCCCGACCGCCGTGCGGCGCAGGTTGCGCAGGTGGGCACCGCCGCCCAGCAGGCGGCCGAGATCGTCAGCCAGGGTGCGGATGTAGGTGCCCGGCGAGCACTCGACCTCGATCGCCAGGACCCCCTCGTGCGGGCCCGGGGCAACGTCGAAACGGGAGATTTGCACGGGCCGCGGCGGACGCTCCACCTCGACGCCTTGACGGGCGAGCTCGTGCAGGCGGACGCCGTCGACCTTGAGGGCCGACACCATCGGGGGGACCTGTTCGATGTGGCCGAGCAGGTGCTCAGCCACCACCCGGCGGGCGTCGTCGACGGTGACGCTGCGCATGTCCCACGTGCCGGTGACGGTGCCCGACGCGTCGAGGGTCGACGTCGCCGTACCGAGCACGACCTCGCCCTCGTAGCGCTTGGTCGTCGCCTCGACAAAGCGCAGCAGCCGCGTCGCCATGCCGACGGCGACGACCAGCACGCCGGTGGCGTCGGGGTCGAGCGTGCCGCCGTGGCCGACCTGGCGCTCGTGGAAGCGCCGCCGGAGCATGCCGACGACGTCGTGGCTCGTGACCCCGGGTGGCTTGTCGACGACGCAGACGCCGTGCGTGGTGGCCGGCTTGCGGCGCGCCATCAGTTCGGTTCGCGGTGGCGGCGGTCCTCGCGGAGGACTTCGTCGATGCGCTCGGCCGAGCGGATCGCGATGTCCGGCCGGAAGTCGAGGATCGGGGTCTTCTTGGCCCGGATCTGTTTGCCGATCGCCGACTGGAGCGCGATCCGGTGCTCGCCGAGCGCGGCGATCACGTCGGCGTCGCCGTCCTCGCCGCCGAGCGAGTCGAAGTAGACGTGGGCACGGTTGAGCTCGTTGTCGACGTCGATGCTCGTGACGGTGACGAAGGCGAGCCGTTCGTCGTCGATCCGTACGAGCTCTTCGGCGATGATCTCGCGCAACGTCTCACCGACCCGCGCCGAGCGCGGATACCGAGGTTTCCCACCGCGTGCCATCCCTCCACCCTACGGTGTTTCATCCGGGGTCAGACCCCGGATGAAACGCTCAGACGGGTGAGAGGGTGCGCGCGATCTCGCGCTCTTCGTACGTCTCGATGACGTCGCCAGGCTTGAGGTCCTGGAAGTCGGAGAGACCGATACCGCACTCGAACCCAGCGCGAACCTCGGACGCGTCGTCCTTGAAGCGCTTGAGCGACGTGATCGTGCCCTTCCAGATGATCGTGCCATCGCGCAAGAAGCGGACCTTCGAGCCACGGCTGATGACGCCGTCTTGCACGTAGCAACCGGCGATCGCGCCGATCCGCGGGACCCGGAAGATCTCGCGCACCTCGGCGTCGCCGGTGACGACTTCCTCGTACTCGGGGGCGAGCATGCCGACCATCGCCTGCTCGATGTCCTCGAGCAACTTGTAGATGATCTCGTAGGTACGGATCTCGACGTCGGCCTTGTCGGCGGCGTCGCGGGCCTTGCGGTCGGGGCGCACGTTGAAGCCGATGATCGTGGCGTTGGTGGTGGCGGCGAGCGTGATGTCGTTCTCGGTGATGCCACCGACGGCGCGGTGCACGAACGTGAGGTCGACTTCGTCGCGCTGGAGCTTGCGGAGGCTCTCGGTGACCGCCTCGAGCGAGCCGTGCACGTCTGCCTTGAGGATCAGGTTGAGCGTCGCCGCCTCACCGGTCTGCAGCTGCTGGAAGATGTCTTCGAGCTTCACGCCGGTCTTGACGCGGGCGTCGCCGCGCTGGTCGCGGATCTTGCGATGGTGCTCGCGGGCCTCACCGACGACGCGGGCGGTCTTCTCGTCCGGCGCGGCACGGAACTCGTCGCCGGCTTCGGGCACCGACGACAAGCCGAGCACCTCGACCGGAGTCGACGGACCGGCGACCTTGATCTGCTGGCCCTTGTCGTTGATCATCGCCCGGACCTTGCCCCAGGCGGGGCCGGCCACGATCGGGTCGCCGACCTTGAGCTCGCCCTTGTCGACGAGGATCGTCGCCACCGGGCCACGGCCCTTGTCGAGGTTGGCCTCGAGCACGATGCCCTTGGCGCGGCCGGTGGGGTTGGCGCTGAGCTCCTCGAGCTCGGCCACGACCAGCAGCTGATCGAGCAGGTCGTCGATGCCGAGCTCCTGGATGGCCGACATCTCGACGACGATCGTGTCGCCGCCCCACGACTCGGGCACGAGCTGGTGCTCGGCGAGTTGGGTCAGCACGCGCTGCGGATCGGCGTTGTCCCGGTCGATCTTGTTGACGGCCACGATGATCGGCACGTCGGCCGCGCGAGCGTGGTTGATCGCCTCGATGGTCTGGGGCATCACGCCGTCGTCGGCGGCGACGACGAGCACGACGATGTCGGTTGCCTGGGCACCACGCGCCCGCATCTGCGTGAACGCCGCGTGGCCGGGCGTGTCGATGAATGTCAGCAGGCCGCCGTTGCGCTCGACCTGGTAGGCGCCGATGTGTTGGGTGATGCCACCCGCCTCGCCGGCGACGACGTTGGCCTTGCGGATCTTGTCGAGGACGGTGGTCTTGCCGTGGTCGACGTGGCCCATCACGGTGATGACCGGCGGGCGCGGCTGGAGCAGCGTCTCGTCGTCGTCGTCGCTGTCGTCGAACATCGCCTGGAGTTCGACTTCTTGCTCTTGGCCCGGGTCGACGAGCAGCAGCTCGGCGCCGAGTTCGAGCGCGAACAGCTCCATGTGGTCGTCGCTCAACGCCATCGTGGCGGCGACCATCTCGCCGTGGTTCATCAAGAACTTGACGACGTCGGCGGCGGTGCGGTTGAGCTTCGGGCCGAACTCCTGGGCCGACACGCCGCGCTCGACGACGATCGTGCCCTCGGGCACGGGCGCGTCGGCCGACGTGTAGGTGAGGTGCGTCGGCTGCAACTCGTCCTGGTCGCGACGGCGACGCCGCTTGGAGCGACGCGGGGGCCGGCGACCGGCCTGTGGGCGACCACCGGGGCCGCCGCCGGGGCGTCCACCACCGGGACCACCACCGGGACCACCCGGGCCGCCACCGGGGCGCGGCGCGTAGCCGCCGCCGCCAGGGCGCGCGGTGTAGCCG
>JAEZFY010000050.1 GCA_023417265.1 Actinomycetes bacterium
GGTGTTGACAGAGCCGTGGAACAGTTCGATCCCAGTCGCGGTGGTCACCGTGACCCGTACCGGTTGGCCGGCGAGTGGCCGCTCGGCGGCCGTGAGCACGAACGCGGCGCCGTCCCACACGAGTCGCCAGACGCCGCGCAGCGGCTGGACACCACGATGGAGCGCAGCGACCTTGGCCTCGGCGCCGTCGAGGTCGCCGCGTGCGGCGCTGCGCAGTCCGACGGGGAACGCGGTCGAGAACGTCGGTAGCGGGCCGTCCCAGGGATGCGGGACGCTCGGCGTGATCGCGCTCCACCCGGCTGAGCTGTCGGCCCAGATGCGGCCGCCGCCCTGGCGTTCGGCCCCGGCGTAGAACCACGCCAGGGCTGCCACCGCGCTCGCCGTGTCGGCGTCGAGCGGTGTGTGCCGGGCGGCCCACCACAGGAGCACATCGAGTTCCTCGGAGGCCACCGCGTTCGCCGTGACCGTGTAGGCATCGGCGCTGGTGCTGTGGCGCACGTGCGCTTCGAGGCACACCGCGAGCATCGTCGTGTCGCCGTCGGTGAGCCGAAACGTGCCCAGCCCGTCGACGCCGTAGCCGTTGATGACGACGCTGCGGTGGCCTTCGGCATACTCGGCGGTGATCGTCGCCGCGCTCACCCGCCAGCCCCACGACACCGTCGCCGCGCTCACGGTCACGATCACCGCCCAACCATGCCAGCCGCGCCAGCCAGGCCAACCGCGCCAACTGGGCAAGTGCACACGCATGCCCACGTGTGCGTCACCGGGCGTCGCCGCCGGCAGGGCCGCGCTCCCCGGAGTTCGCGGCAGTCGTCCCGTGTCAGATGTCGATGCCTGCCGGCAGCCGCTCGCGCGGCCAGTCGAGCAGCGCCATCGCCTGGCGGCAGGCGAACCGGTCGGTCATCCCACCCACGTACGTCACCGCCGCGCGGAGGGCACCCGCCGATCCGGCATCGAGGCCGCCGTGGGCGTCGGGCAGCAGGTTGGGTCGGTCGGCGTAGTGCTCGACGAGCGCCCGCAAGAGCGCCACGACCGCGTCGCCCTGGAGGCGGCTGGCCGGGCGCATGTAGATGTGCTCGTAGTTGAAGCGGCGGAACTCGGCCAGTGCTTCGGCGGCGGGCTCGACCATCCCGATCCGGCCGGTGGCGGCGGTCGCCTCGATCATCGCTCGCACGAACGTGCCGAGTTGGCGCGAGCGGTCGGTGCCCACCCGGCTGGTGACCACCGGTGGGAGCATCTCGGCGGTGACGATGCCGGCGGCCACGGCGTCCTCGAAGTCGTGACAAACGTAGGCGATGCGGTCGGCCCACGACACCACCTCGCCCTCCGGCGTCGCGGGGGCGGGGCGGCTCCAGGAGTGATTGCGCACGCCGTCGAGCGTCTCGGTGCACAGGTTGAGCGGCACGAGCACCACGTCGGCGCCCCACACGGCGTGGTCGTAGCCCTCGGCGAGGTAGGGCGTGAGGGCGTCCTCGCTGGCGTGCCCGCCGGGGCCGTGGCCGCAGTCGTGGCCGAGCGCGATCGCTTCGGTGAGGGCCACGTTGAGGCCGATTGCCTGGCTGACCGAGCGGGCCACCTGGGCGACCTCGAGGGCGTGCGTGAGGCGGGTCCGCTGGTGGTCGTCCGGGAACACGAACACCTGCGTCTTTCCCGCCAAACGGCGGAACGCGTTGGCGTGCAGGATCCGGTCGCGGTCGCGTTCGAAGCACGTACGGAACGGGTCGGGTTGCTCGTCGAGTTCGCGTTCGCCGGCGCCCGAGGCCTTGCTGGCGAGCGGGGCGAGGTGGGTGTGTTCGGCCTCCTCGCGAGCGCGCCGGTCGAGCGTGGCCGACGACCCGGGCGAGCCCCACGAGTCAGCGTGCGCGAGGGCAACCCCGTCGGCGGCGTGGCCGCGCATGGTGCCGGCCCAGCGGGCGGCGCGTTCGGCCATCTGCTCGTCGGGGTGCTCCATCCCGCCACGCTACGTGCCCCGTCGCCCGACCCGGACCCGCGGCGGCGGAGTGGTCGTAGGCTGGCGGGCCTATGTCCTCCGGGTTCGTCGACGAAGCCCAACTGAACGTACGCGGCGGCGACGGCGGTGCCGGCTGCGTGTCGTTCCGGCGCGAGGGGCCGGTCGTCATGGGCGGCCCGAACGGCGGCGACGGTGGCGACGGTGGCGACGTGTGGCTCGTGGCCGACCACAACGTGGCCTCGCTGCTGGCGTTCCGTGACCACCCGCACCGCCGCGCCGAGAGTGGCGTGCACGGTAAGGGCAAGGATCTCCACGGCCGCCGCGGGGCGCCGCTCGAGATCACCGTCCCGGAAGGCACGATCGTCAAAGACCTGTACACGGGCGAAGTCCTCGCCGAGTTGTTCACCCACGGCGACCGCTACCTGGCGGCCGCCGGCGGGCGCGGCGGGCGCGGCAACGCACGTTTCTTGTCGAACAGCCGGCGGGCGCCGTCGTTCGCCGAGCAGGGCGAGCACGGTGAGGAGCGCTGGCTCAAACTCGAGATCCAGCTGATGGCCGACGTCGCCCTGGTCGGGTTCCCGAACGCCGGCAAGAGCACACTGATCAGCGTCATCTCAGCCGCCAAGCCGAAGATCGCCAACTACCCGTTCACCACGCTCGAACCGAATCTGGGTGTCGTGCAACTCGACGACTCGACGAGCTTCGTCGTGGCCGACATTCCCGGCCTGATCGAGGGCGCCAGCGAAGGGCGCGGGCTCGGGCATCAGTTCCTGCGTCACGTCGAACGGGCCCGCGTGCTGTGCCTGATGATCGACCTGGCGCCGATGGACGGCGTGCTGCCCGCCGAACAGCAACGGATCCTGCTCCACGAACTCGGTTCGTACTCGCCGGAACTGCTCGAGCGGCCGCGGCTCGTCGTCGGCACGAAAGCCGACGTGGTCCAGCCCGAGGATCTGGCGGCGATCGAGTGGGAGCACCCCGTGATCTCGGCGGTCACCGGGCAGGGTGTGCGCGAGCTGGTCGGCCGCATGGCGGCCCTCGTTCACGAAGCCCGCGCGGCGACACCCGAAGCAGAGGGCCTGGTGGTCATCCGTCCCGAGGTCGAAGGGGCGGTGGTCGAACGGCTCGGCGAGCACGAGTTCCGGCTGGTCGGGCGCCAGGTCGAACGGGTGGTCGCCCTCAACGACGTCACCACGCCCGAGGCGCTCGGCTACATCGATCGTCGCCTGCAGCGGCTCGGCGCGATCAAGCTCCTGAACCGCGCCGGCGCGCAGGCCGGTGACGTCGTCTGGATCGGTGACTTCAGCTTCGAGTTCCATCCCGAGGTCATGTAGGCCATGCGGGTCGTCGCCAAGATCGGCACGTCGTCGCTCACCGACGACCGTGGCCACATCGCCCACCCCGCGATCGAGAAGCTCACCGCCGAGATCGCCGCGCTGCGTGGGGCCGGGCACGAGGTGCTGCTCGTCTCGTCGGGCGCGGTCGCCGCCGGGCTCGCCACCCTGGGGTTCGCCAGCCGGCCCACCGACGTGCTCACCCTGCAGGCGGTGTCCGCGGTGGGCCAAGCCCGGATCATGGGCGTCTACAACGACGAACTTGCCCGCCACGGGCTCACCGGCGCACAGGTGCTCGTCGACCCGCACGACTTCGTCAACCGCCGCCAGTACTTGCACGCTCGCAACACCCTCGAGCGCTTGCTTGCGCTGGGATGCGTGCCGATCATCAACGAGAACGACACGATCGCCTCCGACGAGTTGCGTTACGGCGACAACGACCGGATCTCGGCGCTCGTCGCCCACTCGATGCGGGCGCACGTGTTGGTGCTGCTCACCGACCTCGACGGCTTGTACACCGCCGACCCGCGCACCGACCCGACTGCCGAACTGGTGACGCTGGTCGCCGCCGACGATCCGCTGTTGTCGATCAACGCCACGGCTGGTGGGTCGGGTCGCGGCTCGGGCGGCATGTCGAGCAAGCTCACCGCGGCCCGGATCGCGTCGTGGTCGGGTGTGCGCACGGTGATCGCCCGCGCCTCGCGAGCCGGCGTGCTCGCCGGCGCCGTTGCCGGCGAGCCGGTGGGCACGACGTTCGCCGGGCACGACCGGCACCTCCCAGCGCGCAAGTTGTGGATCGCCTTCGCCGCCGAGGTGGCCGGCACGATCGTGGTCGACGACGGCGCCCGCACGGCGCTCGTCGAGCGTGGTGTGAGCCTGCTGCCGGCGGGAGTGCGCGACGTCAGCGGGCAGTTCGCCGACGGCGACACGGTCGCCATCGAGGATCAGGCGGGACGCGTGTTCGCCCGGGGGATGGTGTTCGTGTCGGCGAGCGAGCTCCGCAGCGTCGCCGGCCGGCACACGTCGCAACTCCCGACCGGGATGTCACCCGAGGTCATCCACCGCGACGACCTCGTCCTGCTCCCATAACCCCGGGCGGCACGCCAGTGGCCCGGCCGTGCCGGGAAACCGCCGGCAGGCGACCTCGTCCGGCAATCCGCGCGGTCTCCAGGCACTCGCGTCGCCGGTGCCGGGCACGCTCTGGTTAGGCGGTGCCTTCGGCGGGGGCGGGCGGGGGGAGGGGCGCGGTCGCCGTGGCACTGTCGAGGCCGAGTTCGGCGCGCAGCTCGCTGAGCCGGCCCTGCGCTTCGACGTTGGCGGTGGCCTGCTCGACCTCGAGCACGCGCGATTCGACCGAGGCCTCGTTGAGCTCGCTCGACGCCTTGGCCTTGGCGTAGCGCGCCTCGATCTTGTCCTGGACCTCCTTGAGCGTCGGCACGTCCTCGCCGACGGTCTCGTTGAGGGTGGCCATCGCCGAGTTCATCTCCTCCTGCATCTTCGCCTGCTCGAGCTGGCTCAGGAGCTTCGACTTCTCGGCGATCCGCTGCTGCAGGAGGCGGCTGTTCTGGCCGACCGCAGCCTTGGCCTGATCGGCGGCCTGGGTGGTCTGGAGGACGGTCTCCTTGAGCGATTCGACGTCCTTTTCCACCTGGATCAGCTGGTTGGCGATCGTCTCGGCAGCCGCGTTGTACTGGGCCGCCTTGTCGGCATTGCCGGCCTTCTGGGCGTCGGCGGCCATGATCAGCGCCTGGCGGGCGTTGGCGTTGAGCTTTTCGAGCTCGGTCATCTTGCCGTTGAGCTGGATCTCGGCCCGCTTCTGACCGGCGATCACGTTGGTGGCCTGCTCCTTGAGGCGCTTGTGCTGGTTCTGTGCCTCGCTGATCGCCTGCTCGAGCTGCACCTTCGGGTCGGCGCGCTCGTTGAACGAGCCCGTCAACTTGGCCGTGAGGTACTTCCACCATCTCTTCGCGAGCTTGAACATGCCGCGGAGGTTAGCCGAGTGGCCGCACGATGGTCGGAGGGTTGCCGGCTGTCGCTGCTGACGCGCGCGGCGTCGTCAGGTGGTGGCGTGGGGGAGGAGGAAGTCGTTGACGTCGGCGTTGGCGTAGTCGGTGGTGGTCGTCTCGCCGTCGTCGAAGTACACCAGCATCGGACACACGTCGCCCTCGGCTTCGACCGTGCCCTCGTCGATGATCTCGGCGGTCGTCGCCGCCCGCAGCGTCACGCTGTAGGTCGCCGAGTAGTACTCGACGGTGTTGCCCGTGTCGTTGCCGTCGTCGTCCTCGTAGCCGGTGCACGTCTGGGCGAGTTCCTCGCCGGTGCGGATCGCGCAGGCCACGAGTTCGACCGCCGCGTAGGCATCCGAGTCGGCGTCGAACAAGACGTCCCACTCCGGGTTGCCGGTCGACAACCCGATCAGGTCGTTCGGGCTGGCGCCCTGCAGCACGACGACCTTGTGGGGCCCGGCGACGGCCGGGTCGTAGGCGGTGGCCCAGTCGACGCCGGTGCCTCGGCACACCTGGGCGAAGTCGCTGTCGAAGTGCTGGGCGGCCGGACTCGGCTCGCTCTCCGCAGCGGCCGTGGCCGGTGCCGCGTCGGCGTCGGTCGGCGGCTCGGTCGTGTCGTCGTCGCCCCCGCAGGCCGCGATCGCGAGCGCGGCGACGGCCGTGATGATCGTGAAGCTGCGTCGGCGCATGCCCGCCCCCTGACTGTGCTCGATGACCGGTGAACTCGACCGGCGCCGAGCCTAGGTCGGTTGGCGCCGCCGGTTGAGCAGATTTCGCAGCTCGGCGACCTCGCGTGACTGCAGCAGCAGAAGCACCGCCGCGTACACGGTCAACCCGACGACACCGCCGACGACGATCTGGGCGAGGCCGGGCCAGCCAGCGTCGTCGTCCACCGAGTGCGTGACGAACCAGATCGCTTCGACCATCAGCACCGCCGCCAAGAGCATCCGCCAGCCGCTCGACGCGAGGTCGCCGAGCGGGAACCCGGGCACCTTGTACGACAACACCTTGAGCGCCCACACGGCGGCCACGAGGTAGGCGATCCCGTACGCCAGGCCGAGCCCGAGCACGCCCCACCACGAGACGAACACGACGGCCAGGACGATGTTGAGCAGGTTCTCGAAGACGTTCAGCACGAACGGCGTGCGGGTGTCCTGGTGCGCGTAGAACCCGCGCAGCGCGAACAGGTACACCGAGAACCCGACGAGGCCGACGGCCAGCCCGATCAGCGCCCGGGCGGTGTTGGCGCGGTCGTCCGGGTCGAACTGGCCGCGTTGCATGAGGCCGATGATCGGTTCGGCGAGCGCGATCAGACCGGCCGCGGCTGGGAACGTGAGGAACGCGATCATGCGCACGCCGAGCGCCGACTGGCGCGTGAACGCGGGCTTGTCGCGCGCTCGCACGGCGCGGGCGAGCTCCGGCTGGAACGTGGTCGCGATCGAGACCGCGAGCAGGCCGTGCGGCAACACGAACCACGTGAACGCGCTGAAGTACGAGGCGGCGATGCCTTCGCCGCGTCCGAGGGCGAGGTTGCGGACGACCAAGAGGGCCACCTGATTGGCGACGACGAAGCCGATCGTCCAGCCCGACAGGACGAGCAGCTTGCGCACCGCCGGGTGGCGGAACTCGAACTGCGGGCGGAACCGCAGCCCGGCGGCGAGCGTGGCCGGCACCACGGTGAGCGCCATCGCGGCGATGCCGAGCGTCGCCCCGAGACCGAGCGTGAGGCGCACTCGGCTGTCGGTGACGACGTCGGCGAGCTGGTACTCGCGCTCGCCGGCACCGGGCAGCGTCAGCAGCGTGGCCACGATGATCAGGTTCGGGAGCACCGGACTCCAGGCCGCGGCGAAGAAGCGGCGGCGGCTGTTGAGGTAGGCGTTGGCGATGCCGGTCAGCCCGTAGAACAGGATCTGCAGCAGGAAGATGCGGGTGAGCGTGGTGCCCACCTGGCGGAACAGCGCGACGTCGACGTCGTCGCCGACGTTGAGGGTGTAGAGCCGGAAGATCAGCGGGGCGGCGAGCATCGCCACCGCGGTGAGCGCCGCCATCAACGTCACCGCCACGGTGATCACGACGTTGGTGTCGCGCACGCCATCGCCGTCGGCGTCGGCCTGCATGAGCTGCGTGAACAGCGGCACGAGGGTGGCCGAGAGCACGCCGCCGAGCAGCAGGTCGTAGACGATGTTGGGTGTCTCGTTGGCGATCAGGTAGGCGTCGGTGAGGGCCGTCTGGCCGAGCACGTACAGGAACACGAACGTGCGCAAAAGGCCGGAGATGCGCGAGCATGCCGTGCCGGCGGCGACGATCAGGTTCGACTTGAGCAGGCTCACGCGCCGGGCGACCCGGACGGTCCGAAGTCGACCTCGGGCGGCTGCGGGTTGATCTCCTCGACCGCCTGGTGCAGCGCTTCGAGCTGGATCACGAGGTTGTCCACATCGCGCGCGTAGGTGTCGGGTTCGGCGGCACCGACGGCCACCTCGGCCGAGCGGGCGACGAGCTCGTCGAGGCGCGTCTGGGTGAGGCGCAGCTGGTCGGCCGTGCGCTGTGACTGGGCCTTCAGGCGGTCGGCGCTGGCGAGCTGCGTGCGCACCGACGCGATCGCCGCAGCTTGCTCTGGGGTCGGGGCGTCACCGGCCTGGGCCTCGATCGTGGTCAGCCGCGAGCGCAGGGCGGTGGGATCGAGCCGCTTCACCGCGTCGTCGATCTGGTCGCCGCGCTGTGCCGTCCGGTAGGCCTCGCGGAGGCCCCGCTCGAGGTCGTCGGCGACCTCCTGCAGGCGCTGCTTCAGCGGACCGTCGCTGGCGCTGGCGATCGTGTCGCGCAGCTTGCGTCCCGCCCGCTGGCCCTGCTGCACGAGCTGTCGCCACGGCTCGCTGAGCGCGAACGGGTCGATCGTGGGCGCCCGCTCGGCGCGCGGCATCGCCGCCAACACGGCGCCGCCGTACACCGCCGCTCCGGCCACCGCTCCGAGGACGGGACCGGCCAGCACACCCACGGCGACGCCGACGACGGCGCCGAGCAGAAGCCGCCACGACAGAATCGCCTTGGCCGTGGCGGGTGTGAAGAATCGGTCGCGAAACCCCATGTCAGGGGTGACGCTAGTGCCCCGGAGCGCTTCCGGCGGGGGCATCGCGGTCGACGTCGGCCGCGGTCAGGGTGCTCAACTGCGCTTTCGTCGGGTGCTCGACGTCGGCGAGCCGCAGGGCGTGGCGGTTGACGGCGTCTTCGAACAGGTTGCGCACGAGCCGGGCGTTGCCGGACCCGCGCCCGCGCGGGTGGGGGGCGCCGCTCGCCCCCAGCCGCTGCGCGGCG
>JAEZFY010000115.1 GCA_023417265.1 Actinomycetes bacterium
GCCCTGGTCGTGTTCGTGCCGCGACTGTCGGGATGGGACGCGGTGCGCGACTCGTTCTTCGATCCCGAGGTCCTGCGCGACTCGTTTCCCGCCTTGCTGCGGGCGTTCGTCGTCGATCTCAAGATCCTGTTGTGGTCGACGCCAGCGGTGCTGTTCCTGTCGTTGCTGGTCGCCCTCGCCCGCGGGTCGCGCAGCCCGGTGCTGTTCCCGGTCCGGGCGTTCGCGGTCGGCTTCGTCGACGTGTTCCGCGGGATCCCGACGATCCTCGTGATCACCCTGATCGGGTTCGGCGTGCCGGCCGCGTTCGACATGCACCGCCCGTGGAACTCGCCGGTGCTGTGGGGCTCGGTCGCACTGACCCTGTCGTACTCGGCCTACGTCGCCGAGATCATCCGCTCGGGCATCGAGGGCGTCCACGAGAGCCAGCGCGCGGCGGCCCGCTCGATCGGTCTCACCGCCGGGCAGACGATGCGGGCGGTGGTGCTCCCACAGGCCTTCCGGGCCACCGTGCCGCCGATGATGAACAGCTTCGTCAGTCTCCAGAAAGACGTCGCCCTCGTGAGCGTGCTCGGCCCGATCGAGGTGCTCCGCCGGGCGGAACTCGAGCAGTCGCGGTACTTCAGCTACACGCCGTACGTCGGGGCGGCGATCATCTTCTTGTGCCTGACGATCCCGCTGACCCGCCTGGCGGACTACCTGCTCGCCCGCCAGCAGCGGCGCACCCGCGGGACGCAGGTCGTATGAGCACCGCCAAGCTGACCCTGCACGGGGTGACGAAGAGCTTCGCCACCCAGCGCGTGCTCGACGGAATCGATCTCGCGGTCGCCGACTCCGAGGTGGTGTGCCTGATCGGCGCGTCCGGCTCCGGAAAGAGCACCCTGCTGCGCTGCATCAACCTGCTCGAACCGATCGACGACGGGGCGATCTTGCTCGACGGCGACGACATCAGCGAGCCCGGGCGCGACCCCGACCCGATCCGCCGCCGGATCGGCATGGTGTTCCAGAGCTACAACCTCTTCCCGCACCTCACGGTGCTCGACAACGTCGCCCTCGGGCCACGCAAGGTGCTCGGCGTCGGCCGAGCCGAAGCACGCGAGCAGGCAGCGGGGCTGCTCGCCCGGCTCGGGCTCGCTGCCCGAGCCCGGGCCTACCCGGATCAGTGCTCGGGCGGCCAGCAGCAGCGTGTGGCGATCGCCCGGTCGTTGGCGCTCAACCCCGAGGTGATGCTGCTCGACGAGATCACCTCGGCGCTCGATCCGGAGCTCGTCGGCGAGGTGCTCGACGTCGTCCGCGAACTCAAACGCGACGGGATGACGATGCTCCTCGCCACCCACGAGATGTCGTTTGCCTCCGAGATCGCCGACCGGGTGTGCTTCCTCGACGCCGGGCGGATCGTCGAGGAGGGGCCGCCCGCGCAGGTGCTCGGCGCCCCGCGCGAGCCGCGCACGCGCCAGTTCCTCGAGCGTGTCACCGTGCTCCGGTCCGGTACGCCGCACTAGCGACGCCGCACCGGTCAGCCGATCGTGGCCCGCTGGCCCGAGATCGCGCACGGCAGGTTGCGCCGCAGGCACATCGCGACTTCGCGCTCGAGCTTGGTCTGCTCCCACGCGTTCCAGAAGTCGGCATGGCCGGACAGGATGCTGCCGGAGGCGAGTGCCAGTCCGTCCGGCGCGAGCGGTGGGAAGTCGACGGCCAACTGCAACTGCGGGATGTGGACGGGGTGGCTCGGCGGGCACGCTCCCGCCGAGCTGTAGGCCGCGTGGGCGGCCGGCGCGTCGGCGTCGTCGCTGCGCAACCGTTCGCCGTCCCAGCAGTCCTGGAACGTCACCAGCAGGCGCAGGTTGCTGGCCCCGGTGCAGTCGGGCGGCAGCGCCTGGCGGAGCGCGCCGCTGTCGCAGGTCCAGGCCACGACCGACAACGCCTGCGGCTCGGTGGCCGTGTGGTCGCCGGCCACCAGCATCAGCCCGGCCGGGTACGGCTCGACGAGGTCGGCGGCGACACCGACGCCGGCCCGGTAGTAGGCCACCGCACCCACCGGTTCGACCGGCTGGCGTTCGGCGTCGAGCAGCGCTGGCGCCCAGTACGACGCGGTGTCGGCGACCTGGTCGCAGGTGGTGCGGCCGGCCAGCAGCCCGGCGTAGTCGCTCGTCGCCGTGACCCCCTCGGCGCCGAAGAACTGGTGCAGGTGGCTGGCTCCCGGCTGGCCGGGGTGCACGATCGGGTCGTCGGGCAGGAACCCGGCGAAGCCGCACTCGACCGCGAACTGGCCGCGCCCACCCTGCGGCCCGGCGATCACCTGGTCGGGGGCGGCTGCCAGCGGAACGACCGCGTCGGCACCACAGGCGGCGAGCACCAACGCCGCAGCGGCGACGGCGGCCGGGCCGGCCGCGCGGACGCTACGGACGGTCAGGGACCGCGATCGCATCGAGGTCGATCGCCGGCGGCATGTCGACGGCCGGGGCCGCCGGCGCGGTGGCTGCGTCGGGCATGTTCTCGTGCTCGCCGAGTTCGGGCAGCGGAGCCTCGCGCCAGTCGACCTCCGGCGGCAGACTCGCCTGTTCGCCGAGCCAGCGCACGACGCCGAGATCGCCGGTGGCGAAGTCGGTGCTGGTCGGCTCGCCGTCGCACGGGGCCAGCTCGGCGAGCGCCGCCGGGGCGTAGCTGGCGGCCTCGTTGGCGGCCACGCAGTTGCCGAAGGCCGACGTCAGCGGGTCGGCCGAGGCGAGCGCGATGTCGGCCTCGCCCGAGCCGGTGACGACGTTGCCGACCACCCGGTTGTCGAGCGAATCCCACAGGATCGCCCCCTCCGGAACCTCGACCGGGAGGTCCTTCTGCTCGGAACACGGCATGTCCCACTGGTCCTGCGGGGGCACCACGTCGTTCGGGAACTCTTCGAGGAACGGCACCATGCCGATGCCGGTGCGGTTGTGCTCGTCGACGCGGTTGCGCTCGATCACGTTGCGCACCCCGCCCGCTACCAGGATCCCGTTGCCCTGGGCGAGCAGGGCGACGTCGATCGCCGGTGTGTCGGGTTGGTTGTTGTCGTAGACGAGGTTGCCGACGATCGTGGTGTCGCGCTCGGGGTAGCACAGCTCGTAGCTGCCGGAGTTCGGCACGATCCCGGCGCGGTTGTTGTGGAACACCGACTCGACGATCAACAGGTTGCCGCCCGAATTCGTGCCCGAGTAGCCGAGCCCGTTGTTCGACGAGACGACGTTCCGGATCACGGCGTTGCAGGGATAGCACTGGCCGATGTACACGCCGGCGTCGCGGCTGCCGACGGTGTGGCTGTGCTCGATCAGGCCGTCGACCGAATCGAACGCGTAGATGCCGTAGTCGCCGGTGCGGTAGGTGGTGATGTACGACGCCCGGTAGCCGGTCGAGCCGACCCAGTACAGCCCGTTGTTGGTGTAGTTGATGGTGGTCAGGTTCTCGACGGCGACGTCCTGGGCACCGAGCACCCGGATCGCGTTGTCGAGCTCGAACTCGCCGTCGAGCACCACCGTGTCGCGGTCGAGCCCGCGGATGACGATCTCGTCGGTGCCGACGTCGACCGCCTCGTGGTACGTGCCGGGGGCAATCAGCACGAGGTCGCCCGGCACTGCGGCGTCGACCGCCTCCTGGATCGTGGCGTACTCGTCGGGCACGTTGCGGATGCCGTCGTCGTCGCCGGCCTCGGCCACCGTGGTCGCTGCCGCAGCACTCGTCTCCGGCGCCGTCTCGTCCGGTTCGCTGGCTGGTGTGGTCGCCGAACCGGTCGTCGAACTTGGCGCGGGCGTGTCCGGTGCCGCGGTGTCCGGCGCGGCCGCCTCAGTGGCGGGCGCAGCCGTGCCCGCCGTGTCGTCGTCGTCGCCGGCGCACGCCGTCAGCGCCAAGGCTGCGCTGACACCGAGCGCGAGCAGTCGCTTGTTCATCCGAGTGTTCCTCCCCTAGTTGCTGACGACGACCGTACCCACCATGCCCACCTCGGTGTTGCCATGGATGGTGCAGTAGTAGCGGTACTCGCCCGGCTCGGTGAACACGTGCGAGTAGATGTCACCGGGCTGGAACTCGTCGACCGTGATGCCCCACGCGCTGCCGTCAGCGAGCGTGCCCTCGATCGAGAGCACGTCGTGCTCGTTGCGGCCGCGGTTCTCCCACACGACCGCGTCGCCGACCCGCGCCTCGACGTTCTGCGGGCGGAACGAGTTGTCGAGTGCGGTGACCGCCACCACGACGCCCGTGGTGACGACGGGAGCCGGTTCGCTCGTCGGCTCGTCTGGCGCCGCGTCGTGGTGGGCGCTGGCCGGCGGTGCCACGGACACGTCCGGGGCGGCGTCGGGGACGGTGGCCGCGCGTTCGGCGGCGAGCCGGTCGGCCAGCCGTTGCGCTTGCAGCGCCCCGTCGTTGGCGTCGTCGCCGCAGGCCGTCAGGCCGAGCGGCGCGAGGAAACACAGCGTGAACGCGGCCAGCGCCGCCCGAGCAGGTGAGGTCATGCGTCGGGCAGTGTGTGCTCGGCGAAGCGGTCGCGCAACGTCTTCTTCGAGAACTTGCCGACCGAGGTCTTGGGCACCTCGTCGATGAACACCACGTCGTCGGGTAGCTGCCACTTGGCGAGCTTGGGTGCGAGGTAGGCGAGCACTTCGTCTTTCGTCAACGTGGCCCCGTCCTCGAGCACGACGCACGCCAGCGGCCGCTCGGCCCAGCGCGGATGCGGCACGCCCACCACGGCCGCCTCGCGGATCGCCGGGTGGCCCATCAGCTCGTTCTCCAGTTCGACCGAACTGATCCACTCGCCGCCGGACTTGATCAGATCCTTCGTGCGGTCGACCAGCCGCACGCGGCCGCGAGCGTCGACGGTGGCGACGTCGCCGGTGCGCAGCCAACCGTCGTCGGTGAAGCTCTCGTCGGAGCGCGGGTCGTTGTAATAGCTGGCGGCGATCCAGTTGCCGCGGCACTGCAGCTCGCCCGACGACGCGCCGTCCCACGGCACGGGTGTGGTGGTGTTCGGCTCGACGACGCGCATCTCGACGCCGACGGTGACGCGTCCGACCATCGTGCGCAGGTCGGCCTGCTGGTCGGCGGGCAGGTCGCGCTCGTCGCCGTCGAGGTGCATCACCGCGGCGATCGGGCTCGTCTCGGTCATGCCCCACGCCTGCAGGATCGGCAGCCCGAGCTGCTCGCGGTAGGCCTCCGACAGCGCCCGCGGCACGGCCGACCCGCCGCACGGAATGCGCCGCAAGCTCGACGTGTCGCGGCCCTTCAACTCGGGGAGCACCTGCATCCAGATCGTCGGCACACCGGCCGCGATGGTGACCCGCTCCTCCACGATCAGGTCGGCGAGTCCCTTGCCCGACAGGTCGGGGCCCGGCATCACCATGCGCGCGCCGGCGGCCGGCCCGGCTTGGGCGAGGCCCCACGCGTTGGCGTGGAACATCGGCACCACAGGGAGGATCGTGTCGGCCTCGCTGGCACCGAGCGAGTCGGCCATCAGTGCGCCCATCGTGTGCAGCACCGTGCTGCGGTGGCTGTAGACGACGCCCTTCGGGTTCCCGGTGGTGCCGCTCGTGTAGCACATCGCCGCCGCGCGGTGCTCGTCGTCCACGCGGAACTCGACCGGGTCGGCGGCGGCCAGCAGGTCTTCGTAGTGGAGCAGTTCGTGGCCGTTGAGGTCGTCGGGGATGTCGCCGCGCCCGTCGTCCATCAGCACGAGGTGCTTGACCCGTTCGAACGTCGCGAGGTGCGGGGCGAGCAGGCCGAGCAGGGATCGATCGACGAAGATCACCTCGTCGTCGGCGTGGTTGACGATGTAGGTGAGCTGTTCGGGGAACAGCCGGATGTTCAGGGTGTGCAGCACGCGACCGGTGCACGGGGCGGCCCAGTACAGCTCGAGATGCCGTTGCGTGTTCCACGCGAACGTGCCGACGCGCCCGTCGGCGCTGATGCCGAGCGCGTCGAGCACGCCGCCGACCTTGCGCGTGCGGGCAGCCCACTCGCCGTAGGTGGTGCGCGTCCGGCCGGTGGGCGTGGCGGTGACGACGCCTTCCTTGTGGGCGAAGTTGGTCTCGATCCGCTCGAACAGCGGTACCAGCGTCAGCGGTACGTCCTGCATCAGTCCCTGCATGGCCGTGAACGTACCGAACCCCACCCGGGCGCGCCCATCCGGGCCGGGATAGCGTGGCGCAGATGTCGGCCGCTCCCCCGCCCCACGGCGCCCGGCCCGACGGGTTGGCGCACGAGCGCCTGGCGCTCGAGCGAATCGCACACGAACCGACCCCCGCCGAGCTCGCCGAGGACGCCGAGGCGATCGATCGCCCGGTCCCGTGGTGGGGGTTCGTCGCCGTCGCCGCGTTCGTCGCCCTGGTGGTGTGCGGCTACGTGGCCACCGCCGTCGCCCCGACGTGGGCGACGAGCAACCCCGAGGGCCTGCTCGCCCTCAACGCCCGGATCCGGCACCTGTTGCTGGCGATCGGTGGGGGGATCGAGTGGTGGCCGTACTTCGCGATCGCCGGGTTGCGCCTCGCCCTGGCGTTCGCGGTGTGCCATCTGATCGGGCGGGCGTTCAGCGAGCGTGCCCTGGTGTGGTTCGGGAAGTACCTCGGTTACCGCCGCGAGCAGATCAGCATGCTGATCGAGCGCTTCGACAAGGTCGAGTGGTTCATCGTGCCCTGGTTCGCCGGGTCGAACATCGTCGCCGCGATCTCCGGTATCCGCCGCATGCATCCGGTACGCCTGGCGTTCCTGCTGACCGTCGGCATCGTCGCCCGGTTGGCCTTGTACTGGTGGCTCGGGCAACGCTTCGACGACCAGCTCGATTCGATCCTCGACTGGGTCACGCGCTGGCAGATGCCGCTGACGATCGCGTCGATCGTGCTCGTGCTCGCCACGATCGGCCTGAACGTGCGCCGTGGCCGCAGCTTCTCCTGATCGGGTGCACGGTTGACGGCGCCTACGGCGGGGAACGTCCCGGCCATGTTCCGTATGGCTCGCCGCCTCACCAACCCGTTCACGCGCTCGGCGGTGCTCCTGTTCGCCTGGCAACACCGTCGGGCAATCATGCGGTGGGGCCGCTCACTGTGGACCGAGCTGCGCCGGCCGGGCCGGATCGAACCGAAGCGGCTGCAACAGATCGGCAAGGTGCTGTGGGCGATCACCCGCGACGACACGCTCGCTGAGGCGAAGGAACTGCGCGACGTGCGCCTCGACGGTGACGTGCTCGTGGTCGACGTGGCGTCCGGGTGGCAGCGCACCAGCCGGCTCGTCGATGCGCTCGATCGGATCCCGGGTATCACCGCCGTCAACGACACCCACGGGCGGCCGTTGGCCGGCTCGATTCCGGTCACCGTTCGATGAACGCGGCACCACCGGCGGAGGTGGTCAGCGATCGGCTGTTCACGTTCCCCGAGCCGCCCGACGCGATCCGGGCGGTGCTCGCCGACACCGATCGGTATCAGGAGTGGTGGCCGTGGCTGATCGAGTTCGATGCTGATGGCCTGCACCCCGGGGCCCGCTGGCGCTGCGCGGTGCGCTCGCCGTTGCGCACGACCTTGCGCTTCCGCCTGCTGATCGACCGCGCCGACGCGCAGCTGATCGCCGCGCGCCTCGTCGGCGACCTCGCCGGGCGAGCACGGATCACGATCGCTCCGGCACCCGGTGGAACGGCCACGAACGTCCGCTTCGAGGCGTCGATCCGCCCGGCCGGCACGGCGATCGCAGTGTTGACGCGCCTCCTGCCACCGGTCGCCCAGTGGTCGCACGACCGGATCGTCGACCTCGGCGCAGCCCAGTTCGCGCAGGCCTTGACGCCGGTCCGTTGAGCGCCTGATCCCCGGCTGTCGGCGACGGTCACTGCGGATGCAAGACTCGGCGCATGGCAACTGTCACGCTCGGCGGTAACCCCGCCCCCACCAACGGCGAGCTTCCCGAGGTCGGATCGGCGGCGCCCGGCTTCACGGTCGTCGGCAGCGATCTGTCGGAGATCACGCTCGAGTCGCTGGCCGGCAAGCAGGTCATCCTCAACATCTTTCCGTCGATCGACACGCCGACGTGCGCCACGAGCGTGCGCCAGTTCAACGAGAAGGCGGCCGAGCTCGACAACACGGTCGTGCTGTGCGTGTCCGAAGACCTGCCGTTCGCCGCCGGCCGCTTCTGCGGGGCCGAGGGCATCGCCAACGTCAAGACCGGCTCGGGCTTCCGCGGCTCGTTCGCCGACGACTACGGCGTGCGCTTCACCGACGGGCCGCTGAAGGGCCTGATGGCGCGGGCGGTCGTAGTGCTCGACGGCGACGGCACGGTGACCTACACCCAACTCGTGCCCGAAGTCCGCGAGGAACCCGACTACGACGCCGCGCTCGCGGCGGTCGCCTGACGGGCGATCGCCAGCATCGCCGCAGCGGCCGGCGAGAGGTCGCGGTCGGGGTGGATCAGCGACAGCTCGCGCCACAGCGGCGGGTCGAGCGACACCACATGGGCGCCCGCCGCCTGTGCTTCGCGCGCTTGTTCGGGTGGGGCCACGGTGACCCCCGCGCCGGCGAGCACGAGCGGCACGATCGCGTCGCGCTGAGGAACTTCGACGGCCACCCACGGGGTGCGCCCGAGCGCCTCGCAGGCGACGGTGACCTGCTCGCGCACCGAGGTGCCGGGCGGGGCCAGCACGAGCGGGAGTTCGGCCAGGTCAGCGAGCGCCAACCCGCCCACCCCGGGCGGGGTGGCGTCGGGCGGTAGTACGGCCACCAATTCTTGACGGCCGAGCGGCACGCTGACGAGCCCGGGCCGCCGCGTCGCCTCTTCGCTGAACGCCAGCTCGCAGCGCCCGTCGGCGACCATGTCGAGCAACCGCGGCGGGCGGCGTTCGTCGGCGATCTGCACCGTCACGGCCGGGTGGCGCCGCCGGAACGTGGCGATGACGCCGGCCGCAAGCGTTGCCGCCAGCGTCGGCAGCATGCCGATCCGAAGCACGCCGGCGGTGAGCTCACGGTGCGCCGCCACGGTCGCTTCGATCGTGGTCACGCCGCGCAGCACGGCGCGTGCCGGGCCCTCGAACGCGCGCCCGGCATCGGTGAGCTCGACGCTGCGCGCCGCCCGCCGGAACAGCGCCACACCGAGCTCGGCTTCGAGCTTGTGCACCGACTGCGACACCGACGGTTGCGTGATGCCGAGCGCCGTGGCGGCACGCGACATGCCGCCATGGTCGATGATCGCCACGGCGATCGCGAGCTGGCGCAGTTCCATAGGCCGAGCCTATGCAGCATGGCGTGCGCATGGGTTGTTCCAATCTTGGCGTGTTGCTTGAGTGGCCTCGTGCGGGCAGGTCGGGCGAACGTGGGGACGACCGTTCGGGGCGAGCTGCTGGCGGTCACCCTCGCCGCCGCCGTGGGCGCCGCCGCGGCCGCCTTTGCGCACGGCTTCGTGCTCGCCGGGGAAGCCGTGCTGGCGGCCGTCTTCGGCGCCGGCCGGCCGGCCGAAGCGGCACTCGCCACGCCGCGCCCGGTGGTGGTCGCGGCCGTGATG
>JAEZFY010000132.1 GCA_023417265.1 Actinomycetes bacterium
CAACCGCCAACGCCACCAGGTCGGGCTCGGTCACCTCACGCCAGCCGAATACGCTGACAAGTGGCGCCACGACCAAGGCGAACCGAAAATCCCATAACCCCGTGTCCAAGAAATCGGGTCAACATCAATGGCCACATTCGCCTGAATGTGGGATGGCGCTCCAAACGGGGCCCGCTCGTCGATGACTGCTCGGCCGATACACACCTACTCCGACCGCCTGAGTGCTAACGGTGCCCGACTTCCAGGTAGACCTGTGGGGGCTCCGTTCTGGGTGGGCCCGCCGTCGCTCCCAGTCCGCCACCGGGCAGATCTGCTGGATCTTGGCGCGGCGCTACGTCCGTCAACTCATGTTCGCGATCAGACTCGGGGGGCCGCCATTGCTAGCCACGAGGGCGCGGGCACTGGGCGACCCTCGACACCTCACTGGCGCCGTCGCTGAGCACAAGAATCGTCGTCAGTCGGCGAGCGTGCCGGCGGATCGTCGCGATCGACTTGGGCGCAGCCGTATTGCCGCCGACAGGCTGAGCGCCTTCGTAGGCGCAATCTCAGAGGACCTAGGAAACCCAACGACGCCAATCACCCGATGAGCTGCATCGACGATGTTGCAGCGAACGGCGCAGCCCCAAGCGCGAACCGGCAAATCAGCGAAGGGTGTCCGCAGGCGGTGTGTTGGCGGCGCGGCGGGCGGGAATGATGCCAGCTATGGAGCCAGTGACGGTGCCGATGGCAGGAGCTATCACGAGGATGCGTGGGTCGATCGTCGGGATCCAGGTGCGGGAGATTGCCGACAGGATGACGGCGGTGAGGCCGATGAGGGTGCCGAGGACGCCGGCCAACGTTCCGGTGAGGGATGCTTCGAAGGTGACCTGTCGGGAGATGTGGTGGCGGGTAGCGCCGAGCGCTCGGCGGAGCCCAATTTCCGGTCTGCGTTCGATGGTTGCGAGGAGGGTGGCGTTGGCGATTGCGATTGTGCCAATCAGGACGGCCAACACGGCGAGTGCGTAGAAGAGGGATTGAACGTCGGACTCGACTTGGCTGCGGAGCGTGCTCGGGTCGGCTGGCACGAGGGTTCGCATACGTTCCGGGTCGTTTGGCCGTAGCGCGAGGGCCGCTTGGCGGCCGATCAGGTGAGCGGCGCCTGGTGCGGTATCGATGAGCACTTCGGGTGTCGTGTTGCTCAGATCGGTGAGTTCGGCCGAGGCGGCTGCGGGGATCGTGATCGACAGGAGGAGGTCGGGGTTTCGCCGGGTGTCGTCGAGGATCCCTATGACGGTGTAGGGGGTGTCGGCGATGAAGACTACGGGCTGCTGATCGATCCGAGTGATGCCGAGCTGGTCGGCCGCGACGCGGCCGACGACGGCGACACGTTCGCCGCGAGCCTCGTGCCATTGGTCGTAGATGCGTCCGGCGGCGAGCGTTGGCAGGGCGGCTTCGATGGCGCCTGGAGTGGCGGCGATCACCGGGATGCGTTGGCTTGATTCAAGTGGTGGAGCGGCCGTATTGCGAGGTTGCAGCGTGCCGTTGTCGGGGATCAGGAAGCTGAGACCGGCGTGGTTGACGCCGTTGAGGCGTTCGAGGCGGGCATCGGTGTCGGTCGGGAAGGGGTTGGTGCCGTCGGGGCTGGCGTCCTGAACGCGGACTTCGGTGGCACGTAAGGCGTCGAAGCGCGCCGATACCTGCGTTTGGGCGGTTTCGGCGAGGCCGGTCGTGGCGACGAACGCGGCTACGCCCAAGATGGTTCCCAGCGCAGTGAGTACGGTCCGCATAGGGCGCTGGATGAGCGCTGCGGCGGCCTCGATGATGGTGTCGCCCCATCGCATCCTCGAGTGACGGACAGCTTCAGGCGAGGGTACTTCGGGGCGGACGATCTCGGCGCGCGCTCTCCCACCGGGCTCCTCGGGCACGGTAACGGTGCCGTCGGCGATCGTCAGGCGGCGCTGCGCTCCGGCCGCGATCGTTGGGTCGTGGGTGATGACGACGATGGTCAGGCCGCGTTGGTGGAGGTCGTCGAGCAGGTCGAGGATCTGGGCCGTCGTCGCGGTGTCGAGGTTGCCGGTGGGTTCGTCGCACAATACGAGCGCCGGGTCGCGCACGAGTGTGCGGGCGATCGCAACTCGTTGCTTCTCACCGCCGGACAGTGTCGAGCACCGGGCGTGACGGCGATGCCCGAGGCCAACCTGTTCGATGACATCGAGTGCCCGTCGTCGGCGTTCGTTTCGGGGTGCAGCTTGATAAACGAGCCCGAGCTCGACGTTGTCGAGGACGCTTCGGTAGTTGATCAGGTGGAACGCTTGGAAGACGAACCCGATCCGCGTCGCTCGCACGCCGGAACGCTGCTTATCGTTGAGATCGGCGACATCAACGCCGTCGAGATGGTAGGCCCCAGCCGTGGGCACGTCGAGTAGACCGAGCAGGGACAGGAGCGTTGTCTTTCCCGAGCCGGACGAGCCCGTGATCGCAACGTATTCACCGCGTCCGATTCGGAACGACGCGGGCCGCAGCGCGGTGACCTCGGGTGGGCCGGGGAAGGTCTTGGTCAGATTCTGGGCTACGACGGCGTGCACTCGCGGTTCGATGCCCTGCTCTGGCGGTTCGGTGACGGTGGTCATCGTCCGACGATCACTTCGTCGCCCCCACGAAGTGTGTCCGGTGCGACCGGAGTAATCGCGACCCAGCCGTCGGCAGACAGGCCGGTGTCGACCGCGACGACCTCGGGTTCACCGTCGGTGCGGAGCAAGTGGACCGAGGTCGAACCGTCAGCGGCGGAGCTGATTGCTGCTAGTGGGACGATGAGCGCTGGTGTGCTTGTGCTCGCGGCGGTGATCGTGACGCGAAGATTGGCTCCCGCCAGGTTGGCGGGCATCTCCTCGTCGGATTTGATGATCGCCCGGTAGCCGAGTTCACCGTCCAGCCCGCTTCCCCGATCTGTGGCGATGTCGGTGACGGCCGCTGGATAGGCCGCGTCAGTTAGTTCGTCGCGTAACTCCACCCTGGTGCCGACTTGAAGAAGGTCTTCTTCATTCGGGCGGAAGGTGGCGTCGACGACGAGCCGGCCACCGGCCAGCTCGACCAGGGTCTGGCCAGCGGACTGATCTGGAGCCGCGCCGGCTGCTCCGAGCGTCGTGACGGCATTCTGGACGCGGGCGGGTAGGGCCGGCACAAAGAGAATTTCGCCTTGTGGTACCGATGCCCCTGACGCTGCGAGCAGAACGCTTCGCGCCGCGACCGCCTGCTCGAGCGTGGCCTCTGCGGCGCGGAGTTCCTGGAGGGCCTCAGTCGTATCGGCAGACGCGAGGGCCTCGTTGCGTGCGAGCGCAGCAATCCACAACGCTTCCTTGGCGGCTTCGACGGCGTCGTTCGTGGTTTGCCGGGTGTCGTCGAGTTGCGCGCGGGCTTGGTTGACCGCGAGCTGCGCCTGGTCCCACGCTCCTGGCGTGCTTTCCGGGTCGGCGCCCAAGCGGTCGCGTTCGGCGATAGCAAGGTCGAGCGCCTGCTGTGACAATACCACCTGCGAGACGCGAGCCGACTCCGCCCGCGCAAGCGCGCGCGTCGCCTCGTTGACCGCTGCCTCGACTTGGGCGAGCGCTGACCCGGAGCCAGCGAGGGAGGCTTCGGCGACTGCGCGCTGGGCAGACGTGACCGCCTGCTCGGCATCGGTGACCCGCTGCTCGGCGTCCGCCAGGTCCGCTGTCTCTGTCGTGCTGGCTGGCACCGGCTCGTAGCCGGCCTGTTCGTAGAACTCGGTGACAGCCGCCGCGGTGGCCGCGCCGAACACACCATCGGTGTCGGGCTCGAAGCCCAAACGGCCGAGTGCTGCCTGCAGCGCAGCGACGTCAGTTCCCGACGCTCCAGGACGCAGCGTCCGGTACACCGGGACTCCACCCTGCAAGACAAAGATCGGGCGTCCCGACACCTCGATCACACGCGTGCCCTCGCCGACCTCGTCGCCGACCGCTACATCCACCTCCGTCACCACCGGATCGCCTTGCACCGACGCCGGCACGCCGACGTCGACGGTCACCTCGGAACGCACGTCACCGCGCGTGATCACAGTGCGCGATAAAACACGAAACTCCACTTTGGCCGTCACCCATGACGCCTTCGGCGGTGCAGCATCCGCGGCTGCCTGTTCCGGCGACTGCGTCCGCCTAGCAACCAACCAACCAGTAACCAGCAGCGCTCCGGCTACGGCCATGCTCACGCTGGCCGAAATGAGAATCCGCCGTCGTCGCCCGCGACCGCCCCCGGTGTCGGGAGCCGGTTCGATGCCCGTCTCTGTGCCATTTGCCAACCTCGCGTCCAGGAGCGATCCTGCTGTCTCGGCACCGAAACCGCTCGATGGGCCGACCATGAGAGTGTTGACGACGCCGCAGTCTCCCAACTTCTGATCGCTTTGGTCAGACTCGTCGGCAAGTGGAGGCAGCCCCGCAAGAGGTTCATCCATGACGGCGGTGTCGGCGTGGACGAGTTGGTCGCATATATCGATTGACAACGAGAACGTATAGAATAGGTCGTTGCTGGCCCACGCCTTCAAGTACCACTCCGACCGGCCTCTCGCCTGTGTTCACAGATCTCATCGCAATGTGGGTCGAACTCATGGCCTGCTCGTGGTGACATCGCCTTGTGCCTGCTGTTCGACGGCGAGATTGGTGGTGCTCAGGGTTAGGTCATTCCATTCATCGTCGGTAGCGGGGCGCAGGAGGTTGGCGTACTCGACGAGGGTGCTGTCGTTGAAGCTGTTGCTGCCGAGCAGGTAGGTGACGCCGTTCTCGGACCAAATGACGCCGCGATACTCTGGCAAGAAGTCGCCCAGTGTTGTGACGTAGGCGGGCTGACCGTGTACAGAAGCGTCGGTTACGGTCGCGTACCCGACGCGATGGAGTGGGAGCACTGCCGGGTCTTCGACGAGAGCGACAACCCACAGGCTCGCGTCTCCAGCGTTCCAATGGGTCTGCGGAATCGGGTGTTCGAGCGCGGACCGGCTGATGAAGAACTGCTCGTTGATGGTGCCGGCGGCACTCTCACTCAACCCGTTCGTGAGCCCAGCTGGCCCGATAACTGCGCCATAGCCATCGTCGGCGACCCGCAAATGCTCGGCGGCGAGCAGCAGATCACTGTCGGTGATGTGGTTTCCAGCGAGGACGTAGGTCGTGTCGCCGAGGGTGAAGGCCACGGATCGGGCCGTCATCGCCGGCGCGTCGTACAGATATCCATCGACGCGTTGCACGGTGACCGCTTCGGCGTCGTCGGGTATGTCGGGCGACATTCGCCCAGTGGGGAAGGCGTTCACCGCGATCCAGGGTTCGGACTCCGGTTGCGCTACGTTGCTGACGTACCACCGTCGGACCGGCACCGAAGTCGCAGTCGCTCCTGTCAACTCGCTGGATGTCGGGCCGTCGAACCGGTTCCCCGCGGTGACGATGGCGTTCCGGAATTCGTCCGGCGTCCGATCGAACACGACGGCCCCGCGAGGCGCTGGGTCCGCCGGCCGCGAGGCCACTGTCGCGGCCGTACGGTCGGGCGTGCCAGACATCGCGCGCTCGACGGCAAAGAGCGCCCCGACGCCGCCGATTACAATGGTGGCCGCTGCAACGGCGCCCCAATGCCTCGAACTGCGAGGTCGGCTTGGTTCCATGCACAGACCTGCCGACGGCGTGGGTCCGATGTCCGGGGCATGGGAGACGATGTCGTCGAAGACGGCTTTGACGAGGTGATCGACTTGAATCTTCATGTCAGTGCCTTTCGGAGAGCGATGCAGGCTCGGGCCAGCGTTCGATGAACGGTGCTGCGGGCGATGTCGAGCGTGTCGGCAATCTCCGCCTCGGTCATGTCCTGCCAGTACGCCAGGAACACGACCGAGCGCTGATGGGCGCTGAGACTTGCGATCGCTCGAAGCAGATCGATGTCCGGTAGGGGGTCGTTGCTCGATTCAGCTCGTACCGCGAGGAGGTCACGCTGCCATCGACGCCGGCACTCGCGGTACATGTTCTGGGCTTCGTTGCGGACGGCACGGAGCAGGTAGCGCTCGAAGTGTTCGATGTCCGTCCAGCCCGGTTGTCGCGTGACGCGCAGAAACGCTGACGTTGTCACGTCGTGAGCGTCGAAGGGCCCGACGACGGCCGTTGCGAACCTCATCGCAGCCGGCGCATGGGCCCGCCAGGCGCTCTCGAGTTGCCGGTCGAGTTCGACCGGTTCTGGTGTTGGTTGGTACCCCATCAGATCCATCTCAAAGGGAAGACACCGCCGGAACCGTCGGTGCGCGACCGCAGGACCAGAAAGGTTGTAAGCCGTTCGAAACTGCGCGTTTGCCCGCCCACCGGAAAGTGGTCGGGCAAACGCGGCGAGCCTACGCGTCTGGGGCGTTGGCCGTGGCTCTGACGCTCCGGGCATCACATGACACGATTGCGGCGCCGGTAGCCCCCGGGCTGACGCTGGGAACCAACTTGTCCGATCCTCCCGGCTCAGTCACGCGGCCGCCGCCATATTCACGTACTGTGAACAGATGGGCACGAATGGTGAGGACGCGTTCGTCAGCTTTTATAACCAACATCTTGCTGACGTCAAGCGGTACGCCGCAACGTTGGTGGGACGCGACTCGGTCGAAGACGTCGTAAGTCGCACCTTCGAGACCGCCTGGCTGCGATTCGACGCCATTCCGCCGGGACACGAGCGAGGCTGGCTGTTCACGACTTGCCGATACAAGGCCGACAAGCAACATTGGGTTGACCGCCGCAGAGCCGCGCTCGCGATTGCAATTGCCTCCGCTCGCCCTCGCATCGAGAACCGGCCCACACTCAACGGCTACCCGATCGAGGCGATCGCTGATCTCCAATCGATGCTCGCACGGTGGAGGGCGTCCGACCGCACGCTCTTCGTTCTGTGGTTCTGGTACGAACTGACACCAACGGATATCGCGACCATGACCGGCCTCAACTCTGGCCGGGTGCGCAAACGCATCTACGATCTACGCCGGCGTCTGGACCCTGTCGTTCGGGATGTTGAGAATACGACGTCGGCGCCGCGCCAACGATCGCGCCCCGCGTGAAGTGCGGAAGCGCCGATTGTCTCGGAGTCAGGCGGGCGATGCGACGGGTCGGTGGCGCGGCTGCGTATCGATCATGGCGCCGGTGGCCGGCGCGGTTCGGGCAACGGTCTCGCCCAAGGGCCAGTGACAGGCGGTCGAGGTGAGCCGCGGTGTGCGGTCGCGGGTCGATCCATACGTGCTCACGGCAGGTATGGGAGCGCGCTCCATGGCCGGTGCAGGCACGCTGGTCCGCAAGGAGGCCCGATGGTTACTCCGCGAAACCTCGCACTGAATTGAATCGTTCGTAACGCAAGCGAGTCCGCGGGGGATTCTTAGGACAGGGTGCGCACGGGCGCCCCCATCTCAAAGGAGCAGCTATGCGAAAGCGAATCGCGACGTTCCTCGTCGTGTTGACATCTGTCGCGGTCCTCACTCCGGTGGGTCCTGCAGTCGCGTGGTGCGACTGCATCAAGACTCCGACCGGCGGTGGCGGAACGCAGATTCACCTTCATTACAGCACGGCGATCAACCGCGCGTACGCGGACCATTGGTCCGGATCGAACGGCAGCAAGTCTGCCGTCGCGTATTGTAACCAGCCTGGAACCTCAAACAGCAACGTGCAGGTCGATGGCACTCCCGATCCGTCCACCAGCCAGAGTTACCGCACCTGCTCGGGAACGTACACCCAACTCACCAACAACGGGTACACCTTCTACCCGTAAATGTATCCACCGAGACCGACGGAGTTCGGACCGGGCGCGATGGGCGCTGGTGCAAGCCGGCGCTCCGCTGTCGCGTCTCGGTACGTACTATTCGCTGCCGTCCTATCGTGCCTCGGTTGCTGTAGCGGCCCCAACGGCGACTCCGACAGCTCGGAGTTGACGGACTTTGAAGCATCCTACATCGGCGTTGGCGATGCTGGCCTCGAGGCTCGTATACAGCGCGAGATTTTCGAATCAGAGCAGCTGCATATATCTAAATGCATGCAGGCCTCCGGCTTCGAATACGTTCCGACAGCACCGGATGCAACTGTAACCATCTTCGACGGTCCCTCACGCGTGTCGCGGGAGTTCGCAGAGAAATACGGATTTCTCATCTCGACGCAGCCGGCTCTGGACCCCCTGTCCGACCCCAGCATTCAAGCGAACCTCGAAATTCGAGATTCGCTTAGTCCAGCCGCGCTAGCGAGCTACAACGAAACACTCTTGGAGTGCGAAACGTCGGCTCAACCCGAGTACGGCGGAGAACCTGTCGCCGTGCTTTCAGAGCGTGTCGTCGACAAGATCGCCGAGGTAAAGGCTTCAAGGGCCTGGAACGAGATCAATGCCGATTGGGTCGATTGCGTAGCGGAACTCGGCATCGAAGCTCAGAGTCACGATGACTTGGTGCTGAGCCTATGGGATGACTTCTCGCGAATAGAGGTGAATGACGACGGCGGTTTGGCCGCTGCGGAGGTGCAAGAGTTTACGCGTCGCGAGTTGCAGCTCGCCTCGCTCACCTGGAAATGCAATTCCGAGTACTTCGACAGGTATCAGCAGTTGCTCGCCAAGACCTAGTCCGGATCGTTTCGTTCGGAGCCGTTATCCCTGCATCGAGTTCGGCGACCTCACTGAGCCAGCCTCGTCCCGCTCAGTCGCGTAGAGCCTCTGTACCTGGTCGCTTCAACGCGCCGCGCTTTCGGGTGGGTGACGGAGCAGGGGCAGTTCGGTGGGCCGGCGTCGAGCAGGGGCGGGAGGACGGGCGGAATCTCGACTGCGGATTGGACCCGCTCGCGCAGTCGCGGTGGCGTGATTGCGCAAGCCCTAGCGCGCCTATCTCGCTGCCAGCGAGCCGAGTACCGCGACGTGGGATTTGACCACACCGTCGGTGCGGTGGCGGTAGCGCTTGACGACCATCTCCAGGTCCTTGTGGCCGAGCAGATCGGCGACCTCGCGGAGCGGTACGTCGGCGTCCACCATCAGCGAGGCGACCGTGTGGCGCATCTCGTACAGCGACAGAGCCGGCACGCCGGCCTTGAGGCACACCTTCTTGAAGTCGCGACGGGCATGTGACGGGTCGATGGGCGTGCCGACTTCCGACGTGAACACGAGATCGGCCCATCGCGGGTCGGCGGTCCAGAGCGGGCCGACCGCGAGTCGACGCTCGGCCTGCTGCTTGCGGTGCCGGTGCAAGGCGGCGCCCAGCAGATCGGTCATCTCGACGTCGCGGCGGTTGCCGGTCTTGGTCGGGCCGATGCCGAGCGGACGCCCGCCGTCGGCGCGCTTGATCGCCCGATCGACCGTGATCGACTTGGTCTTGAAATCGACCTGTGACCAACTCAGGGCGTCGGTCTCTCCCGGCCGCGTCCCTGTGCTCAGCGCGGCGATGAAGTAGGCGCTCGGAGTCGGGGTCTTGAACGCGTCCTCGCCGGTGTCGGTCAAGACCGTCATCAGCGCCGCGTACTGCTCGCGGGTGAACGATTCCTTCTCCTTCGACTTCTTGTAGACCGCCGGCGCGTCGGGGTTCGTCATCGAGCGGTCCTTGGGCAACTTGGCGATGCGCGCCGGGTTCCAGTTGACGTACCGGCGGGCGACCGCCCACTCCAGCATCTCACCCAACATCTGCTTGTAGTCGCGGCAGGTGACCCGGGCCTGCGGCTTGCCATCCTTCCCGCCGGATTCGGCCTCCCGGCGCAGCCACGCCTCAACGTGGGCAACGGTGAGTTGATCGAGCTGGCGCCCGCCGATCCGGTCGGTCGGGATGATGTGCTTCTCGACGCGCGGCCGTAGACGCAGGATCGTCGCTTCCTCCTTGGTCCCCTCGGTCTGCTCCAAATGGGCCAGCCACTCGTTGGCGAGGTCGGCGACGGTCATCGACTTCTTGCGCACGTCGATCCCGGCGTCCTGCTGACGCTGGAGCTCGCGGAGCTTGTCGGCGACCGCCTTGCGAGTGGGACCGGTGATCTTCTTGCGCCGGCGTTTGCCGTCCGACCCGACGCCCAGGTCGATCGACCCGATCCAGCGTTCCACAGTCGAGTCGCTCGATCGGAGCTTGAAGTCGCTCCGGTAGATCGATCCTTCTCCGTGGGAGCGGGTGGTCTTCCTCGTCATGGCGTGGCCCCTTCCGTCGGTACCGCCACACTAGGCCATCGAATGGCTCCCAACATGGCTCCCAACGCCCCCGGAAACTGTGAAGTCCCTGGCCTCGGCTCGCTATCGCGGCGCCGTGACCAGGGACTTTCTGGTCGGGGTGAGAGGATTTGAACCTCCGGCCTCCACGTCCCGAACGTGGCGCGCTAACCAAGCTGCGCTACACCCCGTAGCGGGGGGAAACTCTACCCGGCGGTCGCCGGTTCTTCCTCGGGGGCTTCGGCGACTTCTTCGGGGTCAGCCGGAGGCGCCACGACCGGCGTCGGGTCGCCGCCGGGCCACAGCTTGCCGGCCGCGACCGCCGTGGCGGCCCGCTCGAGGCGCAGCGCGTCGAGCGGCTTCACCAGCCAGCCCTCGGCGCCCGACCGGCGGGCCAGGTGCACGTCGGCAACGCGGTCGAGCAGCATCAGTACCGGGATGTGCATGAGCACACCGGCCGACTCGTCGTGGCGCAGATCCATCGTGACGGCCATGCCACCCATCGAGCCGATCTGCAGGTCGAGCACGGCCAGGTCAGGCGGATTCGCGCGGGCGACCTTCGACACGACCCGGCCCTCGCGGCAGACCGTGAACGACGTGTCCGGCCCGCCGAGCGCTGCGGTGACCTCGTCGACGATCCAATCGGCGTCCGTGGCAAGCAGGATGTGCACGGGCGCGAGCGTACCGAGTCGGCTGCGGCTGGAGCGAAGAGGTGGGTCAGCCGCCGCGCGTGTGCGGCACCGGGAACATGGCCGCGGCGAGGGTGTCGAGCGCGGCGGGGCCGTGCACGTCGGTCGCCAGGCGCACGACCTCGATCACGGGCGGGCGGCCCGAGCCGATCAGCGGGGCGATCGCCGCGCGCTCGGCGGCGGCCCGGGCGAGCAACTCGGCGAGGTTGCGCCACTCGTCGCCGTCGGGCAGCTCGGCATCGGGAGCCACGCCGAACGTCGGCTGGAGCCGGTTGACCACGGTCGCCGCCACCGAGAAGTCGCGCGCGCCCAGCTGGTCGGCGAACCACGCCGCCTCGGCCACCGCATCGGGCTGCGGCGAGGCGACGAGCACGAACCGCGTGGTCGGCTCGTGGAGCAGCGCGGCCACGGCCTCGGCGCGGGCCCGGAACCCGTGCTCCATGCCGGCGAACGCCTGGAAGAAGGCGACGGTGTCGGTGAGCACGTCCGTGCCGACGACCTTGCCGACCGCCTTGAGCAGCGGCTGCGTGGCGACGCCCACCACGCGCATGCTGGCCCGGGTCGGAAGCATCATCATGCGGAACAGCGGATGGGCGAGGAAGCGCGTCAGCACGCCGGGCGCTTCGAGGAAATCGAGCGCATGTCGCGACGGCGGTGTGTCGACGACGACGAGGTCGAAGCGCGGGTCGCCGCACAGCTCGTACAGCGCCTCCGACGCCATGTACTCCTGCGTGCCACCGAGCGCCCCGGCGACGTTGCCGAAGAACGGGCTGGCGACGATCCGGTCGGCCTGCTCGGGTGAGCCGGCGTGCCGGCGCACGACCCGCTCGAACATTGCCGGCGTGTCGAGCATCGTCGCCCACAGCTCGCCCGGCGCCCCGTCGAGCGGCAGCCGCTGCGGCGCGTCGGTGAGCCCGCCGGGCAACCCGAGCGCGTCGGCGAGCCGCCTCGCCGGGTCGATCGTGACG
>JAEZFY010000156.1 GCA_023417265.1 Actinomycetes bacterium
GCCTCGTCGTAGAGCGAGTAGTCGCTGACGCCGCGCTTGTTGTAGAGCACCTTGACGTGCGGGTCGCGCACGAGCTGATAGCTGTCGCGGTCGCCGGTGACGATGACGACCTCGTCGCCGCGATCGACGAGGGCGGTGGTGATCGAGGCGATCAGGTCGTCGGCCTCCCAGCCGGCCAGCTCGACCTGCTGGATGCCGATCGCCGCGAGCACCTCGCGAACGAGCCCCATCTGCTGGCGCAAGATGTCGGGCGCCGCCGTGCGCTGGGCCTTGTACTCGGGTTGCGCGGTGTGTCGGAACGTCGGCTCCGGGCGGTCGAAGGCGACGATCACGCCGTCGGGCTGCTGATCGCGCAGCACGTAGATGAGCATCGACGTGAAGCCGAACACGGCGTTGGTGACCTGCCCACTGGCCGTCGCCATGTCGGGCGGCAGGGCGAAGAACGCCCGGTAGGTCAGCGAGTTGCCGTCGACGAGGAGGACTTTGCGCGTCATCGTGCCGGCACCGAGCTCACGCCGTCGGCCGCAGCGTGCCGGCGATGATCCGGTCGGCGACGTCGCGCATGCGGGTGCGCTCACTCATCGCCGTGCGCTGGATGAACCCGAACGCGTCGGACTCGCGCATGCCGCACTCGTCGATCAGGAGACCCTTGGCGCGATCGATCGATTTGCGCGCTTCGAGTTGCTCGCCGAGCGCACTGATCTCGCCGGACATGTCGCGGAGCTCGCGGAACCGGCCGATCGCGACTTCGATCGCCGGCACGAGGTCGCTCTTCTGGAACGGCTTGACGAGGAACGCCAGGGCGCCCGCGTCGCGCGCCTGCTCGACGATCTCGCGCTGGCTGAAGGCGGTGAGGATCAGCACCGCACTGAGCTTGTCGCGGGTGATCTCGCCGGCCGCCTGGAGGCCGTCCATCCCCGGCATCTTGACGTCGAGGATCGCCAGGTCAGGGCTCAGGTTGCGCACCAGCTCGACCGCCTCGTCGCCGCGACCGGTTTCGCCGACGACCGTGTAGCCCTCTTCCTCGAGGGTTTCGCGCAGGTCCATGCGGATGATGGCCTCGTCCTCGGCGATGACGACTCGCAAGCTCATTGGGGTCGATTCTGGCAGACGCAGATCAGTTCGCACCCGTGAGCTTGTCGAGCAGCGCGTCCTGCCGGGCTTCCAGTTCGGCGATCTGGGCGCGGACGTGCTGGCGATGGCGTTCGATCGCGGCCGCGTGCTTGCGCGCCTCGTTGGCTTCTTGAGCGGCGCCGGGGGTCTCCGAAACAAGTGCCCGCAGCTCGGTGTCGGCGGCATCGTCGGCGAACACCGAAACCTGCTCGTTGAGCTGGGCCAGCTCGGTGCGCAGCGCCTTGAGCCGCGCCGCGTTCTGCTCCAACCGCCGCTCCGTCAACCACGATCCCATCGGCGCAGCCTAGAAGCCGCCGCGCGAGGGCGCGCGGGCCAGGGTTGCAGCGATCGGCCGAAGGCGTGCGGGGCTGCTGCCGCTACTCTGACGGCCGCGCCCCGGTCGCTCAACCGGCAGAAGCAGCGGTCTCAAACACCGTCCAGTGTGGGTTCGAATCCCACCCGGGGCACGCACCACGTCAACGCGAGAGGTCTCAACGCGAGACGTCAGCGCGGGATGTACGTGCCCTGCACGGTGACGGTGACGTTGATGCGGTCGCGGTTCTCGATGACGCCGCCGGCGTCGCCGAGGCCGAGCCAGCCGACCAACAGGTCCTGATGCTCCACGCGAAGCCGGGCGCAACCCTTGCTCTGCGGTGAGGTCGGCACGTTGTTGGCACCGTGGATCGCCTGCCCACGGTCGAAGTAGAGCGGCTTGTACATGTTCCCGTTGAGCGGATTGTCCTCGGCCGCCGGGTAGGTGAGGCTGTTGTGCCAGCCGCCGTTGTGCAGCGCCGGGTTGAACTTGAACGCTCGCGAACGACGCTGGTCACGGGTCTCGTAGCCCGGCTCGCCGGTCGAGGTCGGGAACACGAACACGAGCCGGCCGGTGCCCTCGCCGACGAACATGATCTGGCACGTCCGGTCGATCAGGATCCAGCGCTCCGACAGGATCGCTTCGGTGAACGGGATCGCGATTCCCGTCGCCGCCATCAGCAACTGCTCCTCTGCACTGCCGGCGACCATGTCGGCGGTGCTCACGGGCAGCCCGGCGGACAGCCGGAACGCGCACAACCGCTGCCGCGTCACCGGGCCGGAGATGCCATCGACGAGCAGTTCGCGGATGCCGTAGCCGGCGAACAGTTCGTTGAGCTTGGTCTGCTGCGCCGACACCTCCCGGCGCACGAGCACCGCGTTGCGTTCGGTGCGCGTCTCTCCGGTGATGTCGTTGAGGCCGTTGTCGACGCAGACATCGAGCAGTTGCTCGGGCACGATCACGTCGTCGGCGAGGCCGTTCTCGGCCTGGATCGTCTCGATATCGACGGTGTCGTCGTCGAACCGCGACACGATCGCCAGGAGCGAGTCGCCGGGCTGCACCTGCACGACACACGCCGCGTCGTAGACGTCGAGCGGCACGGTCGTGGTGGTGGTCGTGCTGGTGGTCGTCGTGCTGGTGGTCGTCGTGCTGGTCGTGCTGGCGGGCAGGCTCGACGACGTCGTCGTCGCCGCCGGCGTCACGGTCGGGACGGAGGGATGGGTCGACGGCGCGGCGGTGAGCGAGACCGGCACGCCGGTTACCGGTGCGCCGGCGTCGGCGCGCGGGTCGGCTGGTCGCGTGCACGCGGCCGCCAAGAGGGCGAGTGCGCCGACCAGCGGGGGCGCCCAGCGTCTGCTCACCGAGGCGACGGTACCGGTCGCGACCGTGCCGGTGCGGGCACCACTGCCGTGACGTACGTCGCGATACCGATCACCCGGGTCGGGGATCACGCGGCGGGCGGCGACGAATCAGGACACCCGGCGCCCTGCATCTCGGTCTACGGTGCCGCCGATGCCCGACGCCGTGCGGATCTCGAAAGACGAGGCCCGGCGGGCCGCGCTCACCGCCCAGGGCTTCGACCGCAAGCGCCCGAAGCAGCCCACCCGGAAACACCTGACGCGCATGTTCGACGACGTCGGCACGGTGCAGATCGACACCGTCAACGTGCTCGTCCGGGCCCACGAGATGACCGTGTTCAGCCGGCTCGGCCCCTACCCGCGGGGTTGGCTCGACCGCGCCGTCGCCGACGGCGAGCTGTTCGAGTACTTCGCCCACGGAACGTCGTACATCCCGACCAAGCACCAACACCTCCACCGCTGGCGGCAGTCGGCGTACGGCGGCGACCCGAGCCCGCGCAGCATCGCCGCGCGCAAGCCCGAGGTCGTCGCCAGCATGTTGTCGCAGGTCAAGCGCAAGGGACCGCTGCACCTGGGCGACGTCGAGGGGCGGGTCAAGAAGAAGAACGCCGAATGGTGGGACTGGGACGACGCCAAGCAGGCACTCGAGCATCTGTTCGTCAGCGGCCAGGTAGCCGTCACCCGGCGCCCCGACTTCGGCAAGCTGTTCGACCTCCCCGAACGGGTGCTTCCGGCCGAGGCGTTGGCCGTTCCCACGCCACCGCCGGCGGAGGCCCGCAAGGAACTCGCCTACCAGGCGGCGCGCGCGCTCGGGGTCGGCACCGTCCAGGAGATCGCCTACTCGCACTGGCAGCGCACGGCGACGGTACGCCCGATGATCAACGAACTGGTCGAGGACGGGCGGCTCGTCAAGGCCGAGGTGGAGGGCTGGCGGCAACCCGGCTTCGTGCACCCCGAGGTGCTCGAACGGGCCCCCAAGACGTTCAGCGGGTGCGCCCTCGTCGGACCGTTCGACCCGCTGATGTGGTTCCGCGAACGGATCGCCAGGGTCTTCGACTTCGACTACACGCTGGAGATCTTCGTACCGGCCGCCAAGCGCGTGTGGGGCTACTACGTCTACCCGTTCCTGTACAACGGCCACTTCGCCGCCCGCGTCGATCTCAAAGCTGACCGCCAAGCGAGCACGCTGCGCGTCCAGGCCGCCTACATCGAGCCCGATCTCGACAATCCCCACGACCAGCCCGAGATCGCCGAAGCGCTGCTCGCCGAGCTACGTCGGGTCGCGGCATGGCTCGGACTCGAACGCGTCGGCGCCGTCGACAAGGGCAACCTGGCCGGTGCGCTGCACCGCCTCGGAGCCGAGCAACTGGCCGGCGCGGCGTGACCGGCCCCTGTGAACGGTTACTCACGGGTAGGCGATTAGGGTGCGCGCAATGCTCGCGTTCATGTTCCCCGGCCAGGGGTCACAACGCCCAGGGATGGGGCGGCCGTGGGTCGATCACGACAGCTGGGAACTGGTCGGCGAGGCCAGCGAAGTGGCCGGTCGCGATGTCGCCTATCTGCTCCTCGACGCCGACGCCGACGAGCTGAAGGACACCCGCAACGCCCAGCTGACGACGTTCGTGTCGAGCCTGATGGTGCTCGACGCGGTCGAGCGGCTCGGCGTCGAGGCGAGCTTCTGCGCCGGCCACAGCCTCGGCGAGTACACCGCCCTGGCCGCCACGGGCGCGCTCGGCTTCGACGAAGGCGTCGTGCTCGTCAGCGAACGCGCCAACGCCATGCACGAAGCCGGGATGGCCAACCCGGGCACGATGGCGGCGGTGCTCGGGCTCGACGACGACCAGGTCGAGGTGGCCTGCAATCTCGCCGCCGATGACGTGTGGGTCGCCAACTTCAACGCCCCTGGCCAAGTCGTGATCGCCGGTTCACCCGACGGGGTCGAAGCGGCCGGGAAGCACGCCAAGGAGCTCGGCGCCAAGAAGGTCATGCCGCTGCCCGTGTCGGGCGCGTTCCACACGAACTACATGGCCGCTGCCCGCGAGCGTCTGCGCGAGGCCATCGGTGCGGCCGACATCCGCGACGCCGAGATCCCCGTCGTGTCGAACGTCGACGCCGCCCCGCACGCCCGCGGCGATCAGTGGGGCGCGTTGTTGTCCGCCCAGCTCGCCAGCCCGGTGCGTTGGAAGCATTGCCTGCTCACGCTGTCGAGCCTCGGCGTCACCGACTTCGCCGAGCTCGGTCCGGGCGGTGTGCTCACCGGCATGGCCAAGCGCACGATCGACGGGGCCCGCACGATCTCGGTCGCCACCCCGGACGACCTCGACAAGTTCATCGGCTGGGTGGCTGGTGACGCGAGCGCGCTCGCCGCGCCGCTCGAAGGTGAGCATCTGTTCGGCCTGGAACGGCTCGTCGTCTCCCCCGCCGCGGGCATCTTCACGCCGGCCGGCTGCGCCGCCGGCGACCTGATCGACGTCGGCACGCTGCTGGGGATGGTCGGCGAGCACGAGGTCCGCTCGCCGTTCCGCGGCGTCCTGCAGAGCTTCATCGCCGTCGACACCGAACGACTGACACCGCGCCAGCCGGTTGCCTGGCTGCGCACCGACTGACCGGCCCCGCCGCGACCACACGGAGAATCGAACATGCCTGCAACCCGCCCAGGATCGAAGGGGGCCGTCGTGTCGGGGTGGGGCACCGCGCTCCCGCCCAAGGTCGTCACCAACGACGAGCTGGCCGCCACGATGGACACCAGCGACGAGTGGATCGTCACGCGCACGGGCATCCGCGAGCGGCACATCGGCGGCACCACCGCCGGCTTGGCCGTCGAGGCCGGCCGTCAGGCGCTCGACATGGCCGGTCTGACGCCCGACCGGATCGACGCGCTGGTGCTCGCCACCACCACCCCCGACCGCCAGTGGGGCACCGCTCCGATCGTGCAGCACGAGCTCGGTATGCGGTGCGGGGCGTTCGAGGTCAACGCCGCCTGCTCGGGTTTCGTCTACGGGCTCGTACAGGCCCACGGGATGATCGCGATGGGTGCCGACCGGGTGCTCCTCGTCGGCGCCGAGACGCTCTCCCGGATCACCGACTGGGACGACCGGGCGACCGCTCCCCTGTTCGGTGACGGCGCCGGCGCGATCGTGCTCGAATCGGTCGACGGCCCGGGCGCGCTGCTCGGGTGGGACCTCGACGCCGACGGCGGCGCCTCGGCGCTGCTGCACGCCGAGGTCGGCGGCACGATCCACATGGCCGGCCAGGAAGTGTTCCGCCGGGCCGTACGGATCATGATCGACTCGGCCGAGAAGTCGCTCGCCCACGCCGGCGTGACCGCCGACGACCTCGCCCTGATCGTCCCCCACCAGGCCAACATCCGGATCATCCAGGCTGCCTGCGAGCGGCTCGGCGTGCCGATGGAGAAGGCCGCCGCGGTGATCGACCGCACCGGCAACACGTCCTCGGCGTCGATCCCACTGGCTCTCGCCGACGCCCTCGATCACGGGCGGGTCAGCGATGGCGACCTCGTGTTGCTGGTCGGCTTCGGGGGCGGGATGACCGCGGCCAGCGCGGTGCTGCGCTGGGGCGGCGGGCCGGCGTGAGCGGCCGCATCGTCCTGGTGACGGGCGGCTCGCGGGGCATCGGCTTGGCGATCGCCCGCCGGTTCGCGGCCGACGGCGATCGGGTCGCCGTCACGTACCACTCGTCGCCACCACCCGATGGCCTGTTCGGCGTGAAGTGTGACGTCACCGATCAGGCCGCCGTCGACGAAGCCTTCGCCACCGTCGAAGCCGAGTTCGGCGGACCGGTCGAGGTGCTCGTGTCGAACGCCGGCGTCACCCGGGACGGGCTGATCCTGCGCATGAGCGAGGACGACTTCACGTCGGTCGTCGACGCCAACCTCACCGCCGCCTACCGCGTGTGCAAGCGGGCGGCGCGTGGGATGGTCAAGGCCCGCGCCGGGCGGATCGTGCTGATCTCGTCGGTGGTGGGCCTGCTCGGCCAGGCCGGCCAAGCAAACTACGCCGCGTCGAAAGCCGGGCTGGTCGGCCTCGCCCGGTCGCTCGCCCGCGAGCTCGGCTCGCGCGGCATCACCGTCAACGTGGTGGCTCCCGGCCCCGTCGAGACCGACATGACGGCGGCGCTCAGCGAGGCCCAGCTGGCGTCGATCGTCGGGGCCGTCCCGCTCGGACGGATGGCCAGCCCCGACGAGGTGGCCGGAGCAGTGGTGTTCCTCGCCAGCGCCGACGCCGCCTACATCACCGGCGCCGTCGTACCGGTCGACGGCGGGCTCGGCATGGGCCACTGAGCCGACCGGCTGGGCAGCAACCCCGCCGCGGCGGCTCGCCGCGTACACTTTCCCCTCACATCCCCAACAAGGAGAATCCCGTGTCTGACGAACTGTTCGCCCGCTTCCAGAAGTGCGCTGTCGAGGTGCTCTCGGTGTCCGAGGATCAGGTCGTTCGCGACGCCAAGTTTGGCGACGACCTCGATGCCGACAGCCTCGACCTGGTCGAGCTCGTGATGGCCCTCGAAGAGGAGTTCGGCGTCGAGGTGCCCGAGGAAGAGCTCGAGGGCATCGAGACCGTCGGCCAGGCGTACGACCTGGTCGCCGGCAAGCTCTGAGCCGCACCGCGGTCCAACCGATGACGAAAGCAGCCGGTCGCCGCGTGGCGATCACCGGGCTGGGTGTCGTCGCTCCGTGCGGCCTCGGCAAGGAGGCGTTCTGGCAGGGCCTGCTCGGCCCCGGCCTGACCGACGCCGGCAACGCCGTGTACATCCAGGATTGGGACTCGACCCCCTACTACGACTCACCCAAGGACGCCCGCCGGGCCGACCTGTCCGAGCAGTTCGCGATCGCGGCAGCGAGCGAGGCGTTCACCCAGTCGGGTGAGTTGACCGCGACCCGCGACCGGATCGGCACGATCTTCGCCACCGGCGTGGGCGGCATCTTCACGCTCGAGGAGCAGATCGCGACCCGGCTCGAGCGCGGCCCCCGCCGGGTGTCGCCGTTCCTCGTGCCGATGATGATGCCCAACGCGCCGGGCGCGGCGATCTCGCTGCGGTTCGGCTTGCAGGGCCCGAACGAGACGATCACCACCGCCTGCGCGGCGGGCACGCACGCGATCTTGTACGCGGCCCGGCTGATCAAATGGGGCATCGCCGACGCGATCGTCACCGGCGGCGCCGAACACGCCGGTACGCCGACGTCGATCGCCAGCTTCAGCAACATGACGGCGCTCAGCTCGTCGGGCACGTCGCGCCCGTTCGACACCGACCGGGATGGGTTCATCATGGGCGAGGGCGCGGCGGCGCTGGTGCTCGAGGAGTGGTCGCTGGCCGAGGCCCGCGGCGCCACCATCCTCGGCGAAGTGCTCGGCGGTGGCAGCAACGCCGACGCGCATCACATCACGGCCCCGCGCCCCGACGGGGGCGGCGCCGCGGCGTGCATGCGCCTGGCACTGGCCGAGTCCGGCCTCGAGGCCACCGACATCCGTCAGATCAACGCCCACGGCACGTCGACGCCGCTGAACGACGCGGCCGAGGCGCTGGCCGTCGACACGGTGTTCGGATCGCATCGCCCGGCGGTGACGTCGATCAAGGGCGTCACGGGACACGCGCTCGGCGCGGCTGGCGCGCTCGAGGCGGCGGCGGTGGTGCTCTCGTTCGCCAAGCGCCAGATCCCGCCGACGGCCAACACCAAGGTGCTCGGCGATGGCATCGACGTCGACGTGGTGATGGGCGCCGCCCGCGACTGGGAGCCCGGTCCGACGATCAGCAACAACTTCGGCTTCGGCGGCCACAACGGCAGCGTGGTGTTCGCCCCCGCCTGACTCGATTGGCGTGCGGTGGGCGTGCGGTGCGGGCGCCGAGCCGGTGCCCGGACCGCACGCAACCGTCAGACGATCACGAACATCAGGTCGCAC